>CALGIR010000099.1 GCA_937915475.1 uncultured Bacteroidales bacterium | reverse complement strand
TGCGGTCTAAAAAATCTGAACTTGCACCTCCCTGCGGTCGGTGCTGCAAACAACAGATTTTTCTTAACGCCCGCTGTGCTTGTTTTCCGGTTCACCGGCCGATACCAATCGCAACACGAATTGTTTGTCCCAAAATGTGTTTTTTTTACCGGACACGAATGTAATAGAATCAATAATGGTGAACTGAATAATGTATTATGTTCAACACGTGGCACATAAAACACAGAACTGTAAGACATAGGAAACTTCCTCACACTTTTATTGTTTCGTATCGTAGATATATAATTGTTATCAAAATCCTACATTTGCCACACTCTCCAACCCATTGGTTTCAACAAATACCATAACTTTATTGTTAATAGGTAGTATGCTTTTAGTGCTAAATAAGTTCCTCTTCTATATTCACCAGAATTTGCAAGAAAAGTTTAACTTGATATTAGATTTTGCTCAACCGTTTGCAGTAATTTAGAAACTGCTTTGCATATAAACTACCTGTTTTAAAGTAAATTTATGTACCTTTGATAGAGAAGAGACTTGAAACTATTTTATATTTAACCTATTAAAAATCACATAACTATGGCAAAAATTAAAGTTGCAATCAATGGCTTTGGCCGAATTGGGCGTAACGTATTTAAGATTGCTCTTGAGCGCCAGGAGATTGAAATTGTTGGGATAAACGATTTAACCGACACAAAAACGCTTGCACACCTTCTTAAATACGATTCTACCCAGGGAAAATTTAATGGTACAGTTAGCTTCGATAATGAGGCATTAATTGTTAATGGAAAAAAATACCCTGTACATGCAGAACGGAGCCCAATAAATATCAAGTGGAATCAATCGCCCGATGTGGTAGTTGAGTGCACCGGAATTTTCACTGTGCGCGAGAGCGAAAAGGGTGGATATGGCGATCATATTAAGAACGGAGCAAAAAAGGTAATTCTTTGCGTACCTGCAAAGGATGAAATTGATAGAATGATAGTTCTTGGCGTTAACGATAGCGATCTGAAGCCCGAAGACCAATGCGTTTCAAATGCCTCATGTACCACTAACTGCCTAGCACCTATTGCTAAGGTTTTAAATGACAGTTTTGGTATTGAGTCGGGCACTATGACCACCATTCATGCCTATACCAACGATCAGCGCATTCTCGATGCGCCTCACTCTGACCTTAGAAGGGCACGCTCAGCAGCTGTTTCGATGATTCCTACAACAACCGGAGCAGCAAAAGCCGTTGGCATAGTTATTCCGTCCCTAAAAGGAAAACTAGACGGTATGGCTGTTCGCATTCCTATTCCCACAGGATCCCTTGTCGATTTGGTTGTTAACCTAAAAAAAGAGGCTACCAAAGAGGAGATAAATACAGCCATGAAAAAGGCATCTGAAGGCCCTATGAAAGGTATTATTGAGTACACCGAGGATCCAATCGTATCAATTGATATTGTACACAATCCTCACAGCTCTATTTTCGATGCCCAAAGTACAATGGTATACGGAAAAATGGTTAAGGTACTCGCGTGGTACGATAACGAATGGGGTTACTCATGCAGAGTAGTTGATTTGGTTGGCAAATTATTCTAAACATTTCAAATGATTTAAATAAAAAGGGCTCCCGTTTACGGCAGCCCTTTTTCTATTTTATAAAATTCCTAATACCCTCCTGCCCTAACAAAATCTTCGACTGTGGGTTCTTGAATTTTCCCAATATTTTTGAGCAATGCATCTAATTCTTTTGTCTCTTTCTCAACCAATTCATCAAAGTTAGCTGCTATCCCTTTGCTGTATTCATACTCTTTAATAACCTTACTATCGGCAGAGTAAATCTTCCAAACCCCTTCTTTTAACCCTTTGGAATACTGTCCTTCGAGCCTTACCTCACCGTTCGAAAAGTATGTTCTTATTGGTCCATCCTCAAGCCCATCCACATAAAACAGCATCGATTTTGAGGTTCCATCAGGGTAATACTGTACGGTAGAACCATTCTTTAAATCTCTTTTCCACGATATCTTCTCGTAAATCTCTCCTGTTGGATAATAGGTAATAAAACTACCATGCTTCATACCCTCTTTATACTCTTCGGTAAACACAATCCTTTTATTCTGTCCGTAGTAGTTCCAAACACCATGCTTTTTTGTGCGTAAGTATTTTCCTTTGGCCATCGCCTTACCTGCATTATTGAAAAGAGTAACCCGGGCTGTATCACCGCATTCAGTAAACTGCATTAGTGCGCTAACCATGCCATTTTCGTGATAACGTGTAAAGTCCCCCCTCGGTTTATCATCCTTAAAAAATCCCCTATAGGCTAAATTACCATTCCTATAGATTTTTCTCCAAAAACCCTGCTTTTGATTCAGATGATCAATCTGATTAAAGACGGTGTCAATACTCGATGATTCCTGAGAAAAAACGCCAGTTGCGATGAATAAGAATAATAGCAATACTTTGGTTCTCATAAGATTTTACTTATTCCGTACACTTAATTTATTAAACGTCAAATATAGCAATTCATTGTAAGAAAAAAGGCCCTTGGATAAATCCAAAGGCCTTGAGATTATAATGGAGTGTTAATGATTACTTCACCTCCTCAAAATCAACGTCGGTAACCTCTTTGTCGTCACTTTCAGGCGAACCCTCATCTGTGGGTTGCTGATCGCCTTGTTGCTCACCCTGCTGGGCTTTATATAACTCCTCGGAGGCTGCCTGCCATGCAGCATTTAACTCCTCAGATGCAGCGTCAACTGCTTCGATATCCTGCTTTTGATGAGCATCCTTTAGTTTAGCAAATGCTTGCTCAATTGGTCCTTTTTTATCCGCAGGCAACTTATCGCCAAACTCCTTAAGTTGCTTCTCTGTTTGGAAGATCATGCTATCAGCAGCATTGAGTTTATCTACCCTTTCCTTTGTCTTCTTGTCCTCTTCCTCGTTAGCCTTAGCTTCTTCGCGCATTTTCTTGATCTCATCCTCGGTTAATCCAGATGATGCCTCAATACGAATACGCTGCTCTTTACCAGTACCCTTATCTTTTGCTGCTACGTTCAGAATACCGTTTGCATCAATGTCGAAGGTTACCTCAACTTGTGGCACTCCGCGTGGGGCTGGTGGAATTCCATCGAGGTGGAAACGACCAATTGTTTTGTTGGCACTTGCCATTGGGCGCTCTCCTTGTAGAACATGAATTTCAACAGAAGGCTGATTATCTGATGCTGTTGTAAATGTTTCGCTTTTACGAGTAGGAATAGTGGTATTTGCCTCTATTAGCTTCGTAAACACTCCTCCCATTGTTTCAATACCAAGTGAAAGTGGGGTAACATCAAGCAAAAGCACATCTGTAACCTCACCGGTTAAAACACCACCCTGAATTGCTGCACCAACTGCAACAACCTCATCGGGGTTAACTCCCTTACTTGGGGCTTTGCCAAAGAACTTCTCAACAACTTGCTGAATTGCCGGTATACGGGTGGAACCACCAACAAGAATAACTTCATCTATCTCAGAAGCATTAAAACCCGAATCCTTAACTGCCTTGCGGCATGGCTCTAGTGTTGCCTGAACAAGATCGTCTACCAATTTCTCAAATGCAGAACGGGTTAACGTTCTAACAAGGTGTTTTGGTATACCATCAACTGGCATGATATAGGGTAAATTAATCTCTGTTTGCGAAGTGCTTGAAAGTTCAATCTTGGCCTTTTCAGCCGCTTCTTTTAAACGCTGAAGTGCCATAGGATCTTTCCTAAGGTCAATTCCTTCATCTTTCTTAAACTCCTCTGCAAGCCAATCGATAATCTTTTGGTCAAAATCATCTCCCCCAAGGTGAGTATCACCATTGGTTGATTTTACCTCGAAAACGCCATCTCCAAGCTCAAGGATTGAAATATCAAAAGTACCACCACCTAGGTCGAAAACCGCAATCTTCTGATCGATTGCTTTCTTGTCAAGACCATATGCCACGGCGGCAGCAGTTGGCTCGTTAATAATACGACTAACCTTAAGCCCTGCTATTTCTCCTGCCTCCTTTGTGGCTTGTCGTTGAGAGTCGCTAAAGTAAGCAGGAACAGTAATTACTGCCTCATGCACGTCTTGACCGAGATAATCCTCAGCAGTCTTCTTCATCTTCTGCAGTATCATTGCAGAAATTTCCTGAGGGGTATATTTTCTGTCATCAATAACTATGCGGGGTGTATTGTTTTCACCCTTTTCAACCTTAAATGATACACGGTCAATCTCCTTGCTAACCTTATTATAGGTTTCGCCCATTAATCGTTTAATGGAGAAGATTGTTTTGGTTGGATTAGTTATAGCCTGACGTTTTGCAGGATCGCCAACCTTACGCTCTCCGTTCTCTACAAATGCAACAATCGAAGGTGTTGTGCGTTTCCCCTCGCTGTTGGGTATAACTACCGGCTCATTTCCCTCCATTACCGAAACGCAAGAGTTGGTTGTACCTAAGTCAATTCCAATAATTTTACTCATCGTTTTATGCTTTTTTAGTAATAATTTATCAAATAATATTTTAACTGCTTATCCAGTTTCAATCATTGTGCCATTTATCTTTTAGCTAATTTCCCTGATATATTGGCGTGATTAGGTAACCCTCACTGTTTATTTGGCATATCAAATCCATAAAACATAAAGCAGCAAATCGATTTACAGGAACCAATAGAGCCATACACTATTGATGCAGTGACACTTAACCTTGCCTTTTGTTAACAATCTGCCAAAAAGTCACCTACATGCTTTTTGACAATCAGTCCTAACATTATTTGGACATGACCACAGGTTCTAAAATATGGCCTATATTTGCATGAGATAACAAAAACTACTGATTAAAACCTAGAATAATATGTCAATAGAAAGTAAAGCAAAAATAGTAACCACTCATGTGCTTCACGAAATGAAGCTGAGAGGTGAAAAAATAGCCATGCTGACGAGCTATGATTTTTCAATGGCAAGGATTGTAGATGCTGCCGGAATCGATATCATCCTTGTAGGCGATTCGGCATCTAATGTTATGGCAGGTTTCGAATCGACATTACCCATAACGCTTGACCAAATGATTTACCATGGACAAAGTGTGGTAAGAGCAGCCAAGCGCGCTTTGGTTGTAGTTGATTTACCTTTTGGAACATATCAGGGAAACTCAAAACTGGCCCTTAACTCCTCCATTAGAATAATGAAGGAGACTGGTGCCGATGCAGTGAAACTGGAAGGGGGAAGAGAGATTCTTGAATCGGTTAACCGTATTCTTTCGGCTGGTATCCCTGTAATGGGGCATCTGGGGTTAACGCCACAATCTATCCACAAATTTGGTACCTATGTAGTTAGGGCTCGCGATGAGGAAGAGGCTGACAAATTAGTTGAGGATGCCCATATACTTCAGGATGCAGGATGCTTTTCCATTGTTCTAGAGAAAATTCCAGCAAAGCTTGGTGCTCAAGTTTCTCGCGAACTTAAAATACCAATCATTGGTATTGGTGCTGGCCCTGGAGTTGATGGTCAGGTGCTGGTTATACATGATTTACTGGGTATTACTCAGGAATTCTCCCCTCGTTTTCTACGTCGCTATCATAATTTATTCGCCGAAATATCTGGAGCAGTACAATCATACATTAAGGATGTAAAAAATGTTGATTTTCCAAATGAGAGGGAACAATACTAGCCAATAAACCCAATAAACACGATGCAAGAACTTAGCAATAGAATTGTATTTGAAGACAACCATTTAATCGCCATCAACAAAATGCCTGGTGAATTAGTACAGGGCGACAAGACCGGCGATAAGCCCTTGCTGGAGATTGTTAAGGAATACATAAAAGAAAGAGATAACAAACCAGGCAATGTTTTCCTTGAGGCTATCCACAGAATTGATAGACCTGTAAGCGGATTGGTTCTGTTTGCAAAAACTAGTAAGGTGCTCCCGCGAATGAGCAAACTCTTTCACGATGGTAATGTGGGGAAATTCTACTGGGCCGTTGTTGGCAGTTTACCTCATAATCAAACCGGAACGCTTAAGCATTACCTTGTACGATATCCAGAGAAAAATAAATCGGTAGCTTACGATGCTAATAAGCTGGGGAGAAAAGAAGCAAATTTATCATACAAATTACTTGGTAGTACTGGCAGATATTTTCTGCTCGAAATTGAACTGCATACGGGGCGCCATCACCAAATTAGGGCTCAACTGGCAAAGGTTGGATTAACCATTAGAGGCGACCTTAAATATGGTGCACCCCGCTCAAATCCTGGAGGAGGCATAAATCTTCATGCCTACTCCCTCAATTTTGAGCACCCGGTATCAAATGAGAAAATTAAGATAGTTGCAAATCCTCCCAATGAATCACTATGGAATGCCTGCTGTGAGATTGCTCTAAATTAGAAAACCAACACCGCTTTACACCAATCATCATTATTTTTACACTAATCCCTAGTTTTGCATGATGAAAAGAAATGCTGGAATTTACTATATCAATTTGTTTAATGTAAATTTAGCACTGTTGTTACTACATCCTTTATTCTCTTAATGAGCAAACTAGTTTTAACCATATCGAACAATAAGTCGTTGCAAAACAGTATACGCAATGCATTGGTTCAAGAGCAAAATGGCTTTTGTACTCATGAACTTAATTCTACCCAGAAACTTATCGAATCGTTAAAAAGGATAAAACCCTCAATCGTTATTGTTGATTTTGAACTAGGGGTACAAGCTGTTATTGGAACCGTTTGTACCCTAAATTCTTTAAACGGATCAATGATTCCACTAATAGTAGCCTTCCCAGAAGTAATGAATTCTGAAATAGGTACAATTATTAATGCTGGAATAGATGATTTTATTAATTTTGAAAGCATTCCTTCTCTATTACCTCAACGGATAAATATCTGCATCTACAGAAGCATTGAACTCACAAAACATGTTGAGAGGTCGAAGCAATTTAGCAACATCTCATTAGCTGCAAGCCAAGCAGGTAGTTCACTACTCATAATTGATAAATCGGGCTCCATAGTATGGGTAAACGAGGGTTTTGAAATGCTTTACGAGTGCAAATTGGATGATTTTAGAAAAAAGTTTGGTGAGAATGTATTTGAATCACACCTTAATCCACGTACCGCTGAATCGATGAGGAAATGTGCCCAAGACGGTGAGTATGTTGTTTACGAATCACTCTGGTTTACAAAGAGCAATAAGCGAAAGAATATTCAAACATCGCTTACCCCCATTTACAATTCTAACGGCGAATTCAGTAAGATAATTGCCATTGAAACAGATATTACCGATCTGAAAATGGCAGAAGAGGCTTTAAGCGAAAAGCACGACAACCTCCTTACCACAATGGAACACCTTGAAGATGCGAACCATCTGCTTGATGAGCAAAGAAAGGAGATTGAAAAACAAAAGGTTAACCTTGAGGAGGAAAAGAATAAGTCTGAAACATTACTACTAAATATACTCCCCGAAGTAGTTGCCCACCAGCTAAAGAAAAAGGGATTTGTGAAACCAAAAAAATACAACGAAGTTTCTGTCATGTTTGCCGACTTTGTTGGCTTTACAAGTCTTTTAGGCGCCTATGATAATATCGAAGAATTCTTATCTGTGCTAAGTTTCTATTTTGAAACTTTTGAAGAAATTACAACCAAACGATATATTGAAAAGATAAAAACCATTGGCGACTGCTATATGTGCGTTGGCGGTGTTCCTCAAGCGAATAAAAGTCATCCGCTTGATACTATACTGGCAGCCCTTGAGATCCAAAAGTTTGTTGAAGAAAAAGCCAAGATTGACGAAGCGAATAAAAAGCCTGTTTGGCGTTTACGCATTGGAATTCATACTGGTAGCGTAATGGCGGGTGTAATTGGCAAAAAGAAGTTTGCCTACGATATTTGGGGCAATGCTGTAAATATTGCTAGTAGAGTAGAATCAAATGGTACCCCTGGAATGGTGAGGGTATCGGAAAGCACGTACGAAAAAGTGAAGGATTTCTTTGATTTTGGAAAACTAATTGAGATAGATGCAAAAAACATTGGGCTTCTGAATACTTTTATAGTAAACCGAATTCTACCCGAATTTTCAGAAGATGAAGATGGCTACATCCCAAATGCTGCATTTAGAAAGGCATTAGCTAGATACTAGGAATTAGTCTATATTATTGGACTTTTATTGTAAGCTAAGATTATTTTACTGCATTGGATATATCTGAAAAGGTGAAGGGTAAAAGAAATGAAACATTGTCAACTACTACCGTTTTATTGGCGCCAATCATTATTACCTTATAGGGCCTCTTTCCTATGTTCTGGGTTTCAATCATAACTTGCCTACATGCGCCACATGGCGCAATTGGCTCTGCAACAGCCACTCCCTTGTAACTGGCAGCTATGGCCATAGCATCAACTGGCACATTAGGGTAAGTTGTTCCGGCACAGAACAGAGCAACACGCTCAGCGCAAAGACCCGACGGGTATGCACCATTCTCCTGGTTGCTACCCAAAATAAATTCACCGTTTTCAAGTAACAACGCTGCACCAACAGCAAATTCTGAGTACGGTGAGTAACTTGTTTTGACTGCCTCCTTGGCTTTTTGTGCCAATAGTTTATACTCTTCGGGCAAATCGTTAGTGTTGCTATACTCCTTATATTGAATGTTTAAAGACTTTCTTTTCATATAGCACGTTGTTTTTGTAACATAAACACCTGATGTTAACGAGTTCCCAAATATACGAAATTGATTATACTATTGATGCGTTGGGCAAGAGAAGTTTAATAGATTAACCGCAATTATGCGAATGAATAATTGCGGTCTACGACAGCGACTAAGTCTCACAACCCATTTTGTTACACAAAATTGGGCCCGACTAGGTCGGGGTAACCCGCATTTGCATTCATCTTTACTAAATTAGATGAATAATGCGGGTTAAGTGTTCTGTAGGATTCTACTTCACAAAAGAACACGAGCAAATTGCCAAATAAGGGATAAACCCAAAAATGTCTTTGGGAAATAATCCCAATGACATTTTTGGGTTTGCTATGACTTAGGGTAAAAGGGGATAGGGTGGAGAGGCTGTAAGAGCCGAAAACCTATCCGTTATACTCTGTTATCTTCAGAGGATTTATGCTGCTTTTAAGTTGTGCTATTTTTGGCGGTGCGTACATATTTCTAGACCAGTTCACACAGGGTGTTAGTGAAAGCAATAATAACCAAAATCCGTGCTATAGTTTTGAGACTCCAAGATAGGCAGTGTTACTATCCCGTAAGATGCTGAAAATTATAATTTCACCTGAATCATCTTGACTAATACTATAAGGGGCTATCTTGAGCGCATTAAATTCTCCAGGAAAAACTTTTATTAATTTAGTATTGCTTGTTCCAAGAGATGTTTCAGAAATATAGTAATAATCCTCGTCAAAAAGAATACTATAGACCAGATTATCTTTTACTATGAAATCTACGATTCTCTTATTCAATTCCGACCCCAATTTTGTAAAATACTCAAGAGAGAGTTCTTGTAATTTAATGGAATCTTCAGAGAGACTCCAAGCTTCAAAAATTGATGTTATCCGGCTATTCTCTTTCAATTGTGACGATAATGTGTGTAGTTGGCCAATATAGCTGTCCATCAAATGCAAATTACCATCTTCACCTTTTTTTATTATTGGTTTAAAAAAGAAATAACCGGTTTTATGCTGTTTGTGCCAAACAGGGAGTGATCCTACTGTTGAAACAAAGTTGCCATTGAGGTCGAACATATTCATTGCAGGAGCTTGTTGATAAAATATTTCATTAAATGGGTCGTTGCTATCACTATCAGGAGCATCTGCTGACCCCGTTAGGGGCCATCCTGCTTTTACCGTTAGGTATACTGAATCCCCTATAGCAAAAAAATCTGTGTGGCTAAACCCTTTAACCTGTTCCATGATCTCATCTTCAAAATCCACTATGTTCCATTCGTCATTATTTTGATCAGCATCCACTGGACGATAAAATATTATGGGCTTATTTTTATAGCCTATTTTTTCATTTTCTTTATCTTCCCAGAATAAATGAGGTAATGATGCAGTGCTGGAGATTCTTTCACTGCTTACTATTGATTTGAGAAACATAGTATGCAAAACATTGGTACCCTCTAGGTAATCTACAAGCATAGAGGGTATATCGTCCTCAATAAACAATCTGTCGTTAATAGAGGAATCAGGTATGATGGTGTTGATTTTAAAAACTGAATCTTTCAATATATAATGGATTGATTTACTGGTGAGGTAATCATCAATTGTCATGTGTTGCATATTATCAGAAATGGAAAAATTCATAATTTCAGATAAAATAAATTTGGATTGGTCAATGAGGTACTGTTTAAAGCTAATCATAAACTCAGGCTCAAAATCAATATTTGGATAATCCTTTAAGGATACTGACAATTGAAGACCAGTACCTTTACTTTTTAAGTTTGATTTTTCGGATTTTTCGTCTAATAAAAAACTGCTAACTTTATGTTGTGGTTTCTCAATGGCTTTTAAATAGGATTCAGAGGTTTCCTCTTTGTAATGTAAACCAAGTAAAGCATCCGATTTTAATAAAACACCACTTTTAGTACAAAACTTCATTAGGTACGGAACCTGAATACTTTTGGATGAAAATCGGAAATTATCAAAAAAATCATCGTTGGGATCAAGTACAAAAATCTTTGAAGCACCATAATCCTTTTCTTTAAGATATTCCAATGCTGCAAGTTTATAAGAATAAACAACTATCAGTAAGGTTTCCGCATCACTACTTTTACGGGATATATCTTTAAAAAATGGAACTATTGCCCCTTCGCATCTCGGACAGCCGCCAAGTGGGAGAAGAACAGCATACAGGTCACCTGCTGGAATATCGTGATTGCTGAACCAATCGCTCAAATTTAACTCTGTTTCATTAAGTTGTACCACTTGATGAAGCGCATGCTGCTGTGTGAACGCATTGATGGCAAGTAATGACATAACTAAATATAAAATTGTTTTTTTCATTGTACAAGGTTTTTAGTTGGGACAGAAATGCTTAATCAAGGCTGCTGTACTTCTTATTTGTCAGAAGCACAGCAGCCCTTAAAAACCTATTTGAAAATTATATCATCCCCAAATATAAACTGAGGCGCACGATTTTCATGAAATTTGTTAGCGTTTATTTCACTCACTTGTAATAATTTTGTCATGGTCTCATTGCCATCAGCATCATAAAGCGTGACTATAGCAAAAGGAGGTTCGTTAGAATCACTTTTAAGAAGATAGTCCCATACCTCTTGGAAGGTTACAGAAATAGAAGCGCATTTGTTCATTGCAAAGCCAGGGCATATCTTAACTTTACCATCAACAACTTCAGCACCTGCCTTCCCGTAAATAGGAATGTTTATACTGTAAGAATAATTTGTTGCAAACGCAAACAAGAATACCAAGAGATATTTTCTCATTATTGATAATTCAGATTTTTTCATCGTTCAACTATTTTAATTTGAATAGACTCGCCTTGAATAAAATGTGTGTAAGAGGTTTTGTTGGGTACTATAAGAACACAAACATCATCTTTGTCAACTGCAATGATCTTACCATCAACTCCTTTTATTATTATCTCCTCCAGGTTAACTGATAGGGTTGCGCATGCGTCAGTACTTGATTCAGGGCAAATTTGAATTTTCTTACCCTCCGAAACTACACCACCTTTACCATAAACCGTTAATTCTGCGGCTTCGGTTGTGTTGTGTGCTATATGAAATGTAATAGCCATAAAAGCTATAGTTGTTATGCTTTTGATTATTTTCTTCATTTTCGTTATATTAACATGTTTTTACTCTGCGCAGCAACCCACCTGATTCAGAGGATTTATTACGGGTTACTGCGCTTTTATTGTCCCTTAGGGTGGGTAGTCCACCTTACTTTTCAACCCGCATTATGCATCAAATTTGTTAAAGATGAATAATTGGGGTCAAGGGGCTTAGGTTTCCCCCTGTGGCGTTTGGGTAGTTAGCATTTTTTCGGAACTCCCTGCATTCTGG
>CALGIR010000098.1 GCA_937915475.1 uncultured Bacteroidales bacterium | reverse complement strand
CTGTGTGTTCTCATCTACGGTTATCTGTTTGGTCACCTTGCCATAGCCCATAAACGATGCTGTAAGGGTATAACTGCCGCCTTTACGGAAATTCAACTGGTACGTGCCGTCAACTTGCACTGTTGTTCCCAAAAGAGTGTTCTCAACAGCAACAACTGCCCATGGGAGTGGTTTGTTATTCTCATCGAGCACACGACCTGTAATTCTGAAATTTGCCCCACCTTCAGCGGGATTGGCTATGAGTGAAGCTGTTGCCAAAATCGTACACAGTAGTAATACTAGTTTTTTCATCTCTTAAACCTTTTAATGATTAGCAACTCTCTGGCTAAACAATTTACCCTGAAACAATGGCGTGCACTTTCCATTGAAACACTAAAGTGTTTAACAACCAGTAAAAGGGGATTAATACAAAAAGGCTGAATCTAAAATCTCTTTTCCTATCGCCGGCATTACCCGGATCAGGTTCAAAGGGTGTGATCTCAGCCCGTTATATTAAGGCACCCCTAAAAGTTAAAGCACTGCAAAGATAGTGCTTATGAATGGGAATTAGCAACCTATTGAGAGAGAAAAATTAAAATACGAATTATAAGTAACGGAAGTTACTATAAGCTAATCCTTTGGAAAATTAGTTCTTATAAAAAACATATAGCTCGCCCCAGAAAGCACAACAAAAACCAACCCTGCAATGGCAATTGCACCTTGCAGACTAAAAGCATCGGTGTACCATCCGTAAATGGATTCCATAAGATTATTCGTATTACAAATACGAACTCACTGAAAACAATCTTCTTTTATTAGTCAATGATTTGCATTGAGGAATATGCAGAAAAAACACCCCAAATAATAATATACTCATAATGAGGAAACGCCTTAATAAGCAAACATATATTTTAATTGTATCATCATCAAATCAAGCACTATTATTTTGGCTTAACAAAATTTCAAATCTTTAATTCATTAACTTTGTGCTATATACTAATTAAAACTTAATCAACATGAAAATCAAACAAGTCGTTTCTCTAATTTCAATTACCCTTGTTTTGCTTACCTCTTGTGGCGAAAGGCAAGTAAAGAAAGAGATAAAAGAAGAAAAACTAAATGCTGAGGTGGAGTTCTTTAAGCATTTCAAAAGCCTTGAGGGTAAAAGCTTTTTAGGTAAAGAGGTGTTTGTTGCTGAAGGTGTAAGCAGTTGGGCCAATCTTGAGTTGGTTATGACTGTTCGTGAGTGCCGCGACACTATAGTGTATATTCCATTTAGGGTTGGCGAAAACACTTCGCGCACATGGATGGTGATTATGGAAGACGGTGAGAAGTTGCGCTTTCGCCACGATCATAGGCATGATGATGGTACTCCCGAAGACCTAACCATGTATGGTGGCTATGCTATTGATGGTGGAACGCCCTTTAAACAGATTTTTCCTGCCGACGAGTATACATGTAATATGCTTGAAAGAATTTGTGATAATGAATGGTCGGTTGAGTTCTCCAAGGATTTATCAACTTATAGCTACTCTCTCAAAAAAGAAGGAAACCTAGTAATTCAGGTTGATTTTGATTTGACCAAACCATTATAAAAAATAAAAGAAATCAAAAACAAAAACCCCGTTCAACTATTCTAAGGAGTTGAACGGGTTTTATTATAAACAACGAATCATATATTAATTCGGTTGTAAAAATTTGTCCCCAGTTTCCTTAATCAGGTTCTCTTTCCAGCTATCGGGATAATCCAGATTTTTTGGGTTTTTTGGAAATCCCCATTGATTTCTGAGGAATTCTCCGTTTTCTTCCTGCTTAATATTTCCGTCAAGATATTTTACCAATAGAAAGTTGCCTAAATCACGCCAATCGTCAACCAACTGGTTTGCAGCGCCATGAGAATACTCCGTTAAGTAATTTGCAGTCAAATCAGGATTTTTTTCGTAAAGCACCATGGCTGCTGCATCAATGGCCGGAACCATTGCCTCATATCTATCGCGAAACTCATTCTGTTTCTTTCTAATATCTACAATTGCCCTATCATAAAAGAGGTATGCAAAATGCGAAACACGCTGAAACATCCAAAATGCCGACGTTTCGCTAAAGCTTAAAATATCACCATTACCCTCGGAGAAAGTAAATGGAACATGGGTTATACCGGCGTAAAACGGAACATGAACTGTAAAATTGGCATCGTCAAGCCCGTACCAAAATATACCGCCAACGGGATTGGGTAACCAATCGCGCATTTGCGCAATCCACGAGAATGCAGTTTGCTGGGTTGCAGTAGTGCGTTCGTGAAAATAATCCTTCCCTTCGTACTTCCATGTCATTGGTCGCCAGCGATACGGCAGACCATGAGGACCCGCTCCAAAATCCTTGCTCATGTCTAGCTCGGTACCTTCCAAATGGTCCGCTTTAAACTCCATTAAGTCGCGTGGCGTTAGTTTCTTACTGGGTTTAATCCAAAGGGGCATACGCGGGCCTTTTGTTACGCCTGTTGCGTAGTCCCAATACTGCTGCATACCGTTGTTTACATGGTTAAACATAGCCCAAACTCTTAACTCACAAAAGCGTGCAGCGCCAAAGTCAAGAGGGGCATACGTGTCAGAAAAACTAAAATCAGTTCCATCGCCTTCGTAAAACCCTTTACTTTTAGCAAAATCAACCACATCATGAGCGTAAACAACCTCGATACTGGGCTCGAAAATCTTATCAATGTTTTTTGAGCTTATAGATTTAACACCATCCTCTTTTGGAAAGGTTGTAATACGAGCATGGTTTGCGTGGGCACTAACATAACCATCGGGTACGCGCATCGCTACCCAAACAGCTCCCCTATTGGCGTTGTAGGTTTTTTTCGACTTTCGGTCGGTTTTCATATCCATACCCTTGCCAATAAGTTCAAGAATCCATACCTCGTTCGGGTCGGCAATGGAATATGATTGGCCGGAACTGTGATAACCAAATTGCTCAACAAGTTCAACCATTACCTTAACAGCCTCACGAGCAGTTTTTCCGCGTTGAAGACCTAAGAACATAATGCTCCCCCAATCGATAATACCCGTAGTATCGGATAATTCCCTACCGCCATAGGTACTCTCGCCAATAGACACCTGATGCTCATTCATAAACCCAATTACCTGATAGGTTTCCTTTGGATAAGGAATCTGCCCTAAAGGACGATTCGAACTTCTATCGTATATGGTTTGCATTGAACCAGCTGGCCAAGTTGCTCTTGGATAAAAGTAAAGTTGCCCATAACGAATATGAGAGTCGCCAGCGTACGAAATCATAGACGAACCATCGGTTGAGGCACCTTTAGTTACCAAATAGCTTGTACAAGCAAGTAATGGCTGAATACTAGTAAAAGCCAACATGAATAGCGTAAAAAAGAATGTTTTCATAATATATTGATTGTTTTTGTTTTAGCAACGACAAATATATACAAATAGGCATATTTTTATAAGTAAAACCGTATTTAAGAGTTTAAAAACATCTTTTGTTAACACATATTCTACACATAAAACAAAAAGCAGAATTAATCTACTAATAAAAATTAACCTAAAACTTACATGTTTTTGAGATAACAAAACTTAATTACCAGTGACTATTTAGGCTTGCCAAGTGATACATTTTTTGTAATTTGGTGAAACAAAAAATCACCATACATTTACTGAACACCTATCAAATCAAATTGTTATGGAGGAAATTAGTGTTAAACTTGAAAACCTAGGGGAAATATTCCCCAACAGTTGGAATCAGGAACAGATATCCGAAGGGAAAACTACCTTTTTGAAACGTCTTTCAGAACTTACGCATAAGCATTATAGCGGAAAAATTCAGGTTGTACCAAAGGTACCAGTCCCTGGATTTAACTGGTTTAATGTATGGTACACCCCTGGAGTATCGAAAGTTTCAACATTAATTCGCGATAATAACGATGCCTCGTTTGAACTCACCAACCGGGGCAATCTGGTTGCCATTGTCAGCGACTCAACCCGGGTTCTTGGTGATGGTGATTGCACTCCTCCTGGCGGGCTAGGGGTTATGGAAGGGAAAGCCTTTTTAATGAAATACCTTGGCGGAGTTGATGCCGTTGCCCTTTGTATTGACAGTAAAGGGGGCGATGGTAAGAACGACCCACAAAAAATTATCGATTTTGTTAAAATGTGCCAGCACAGCTTTGGCGCTGTAAACCTTGAAGATATTTCGCAACCCAACTGCTTTAAGGTGCTTGATGTACTCCGTGAGGAGTGCGATATACCTGTTTGGCACGACGATGCACAAGGGACAGCCTGCGTAACCTTGGCCGGTCTTATAAACGCCCTTAAGCTAGCAGGGAAAAAGATGAGCGATGCAAAGATTATTTTTCACGGAGCGGGAGCGTCAAACACAACCATAGCGAGGCTTATTATTGCCGATGGTGGCAATCCAAATAAAATGGTAATGTTCGACAGCAAGGGTTCTCTCCATAGCAGTAGAGATGATATAAAGAATGATAAGCGCTTTTACAGGAAATGGGAACTTTGCCAAAGCACGAACCCAGATAAGGTTTTAACAATTGAGGAAGCCATGCAAGGCGCAGATGTTTTAATATCATTATCAACCCCTGGTCCAAATACTGTTAAGAAGGAGTGGGTTAGCAAGATGGCAGATAAATCAATCGTATTTGTTTGCGCCAACCCAGTGCCCGAAATATACCCATACGCAGCAAAAGAGGCAGGAGCCTATATTGTAGCAACGGGTAGAGGCGATTTCCCAAATCAGGTAAATAACTCGCTGGGGTTCCCAGGGATACTTAAGGGGGCACTAATGGTAAGGGCACAGAAAATTACCGATAGCATGGCCATTGTCGCCGCACACTCGTTGGCAAAATATGCGGAGAAAAGGGGGATAGACCCAGAGAATATTACACCTACCATGGATGAAGCCGATGTATTTCCGGTTGAAGCCGCCGATGTTGCCATGCAGGCCATTAAGGATGGGGTTGCACGTCGCAAAATCACATGGGATGAAGCCTACAAAATTGCAAAGAAAGATATTGAGTATTCCCGTTCATTAACCCATACGCTCAGTAAAGAGGGTTTTATAAATAATCCCCCTCAGGAGATGCTGCAGGATGCGCTGGACTTTACAATAAAGCAGATTGAGAAATAGCTGAAAACTTGGGTTGCTTAAGGATATGGTGGTCTCTATTAAACTTTGGCGGCTTTGCTTGCTATAGGATTGTTGGAAATAATACTTATTTGGTAGTTAGGTGCAATTGGAGAAAATCGCAAAGACCTCGGCAACACCAATATACTAGTAAGAAATTTAAAAGATTTTTCCCCAAAGCCAGCTGAAATGGCGGAATATTGACAGAATTTCATAACGATTATGTTCGCTATTTGAAAATTTGGAAGATAGAGTGTTTTGAAAGGTTGGACAGCGAACAAGCAGATGACGATAAAATAAAAAAAAGTAGTCGCTGCGCTCCTACTTCAAAATAATGAAATTGTAAAGTCTTTGATGGAAAAAAAAGCGGCTTAGGTTTTCGTGTCGGGTTGAAATTAAAGAAAACGGCTGGAAAACCAGTCGCTTCGTGGGTTAGTAAGTTGGTTGGTTTTGAGGAAATTACACCAAAATTGGAAAGAATAAGCGGAATAGGATAATTTCCAGCGCTTTGTAAAAGGTTGGAAGTAAGAAGAAAAAAAGAAGTAGTCGCTGCGCTCCTACTTCGCAA
>CALGIR010000097.1 GCA_937915475.1 uncultured Bacteroidales bacterium | reverse complement strand
GCCAAAATACTTGGCTGTTTTATAACCTCACACCCTAACTCCACCCAAATTGAGCTAACGCTCAAACTAAATGTTACTGATGTTACATCTATTATTCAAACATTTAACCGTTATGACTATACCGTGCTGGGTTCGTTCATGAAACACGATGACGAAGAAGATCTTCTTGAAGACAGGTATAATCTTCTGATGAAATACCTTAATACATAGTTCGCTGGATGAATCATTGGGCATTAAATTTTTTTTTCCAAATCTGTTTTACGGCAATCTATTTATTTAATGCCACCAGCGCGTTTGCCACAAAGGATGAAAAGAGACTTCTAATGATTGAGGAGATATCCATAAAAGGAAATAAAAAAACGAATGATAAAATTATCCTCCGCGAACTCACTTTTAGGTTAGAGGATACAATAAGTGTAGCAGAACTTAACGACAACATAACCCAAAGCATTCAAAACCTAAACAACACCCTACTCTTTAACTTCGTTTACATAAATCATAACTACAAAAGCAACGGTAATCTTCAGGTTGAGGTTGTAGTAGAAGAACGATGGTACTTTTGGCCCTTCCCAATATTTGAACATTCACACCGTAATCTTAGCGCATTTTTCAAGGATGGGGATCTGTCGAGAATAAACTATGGGGTTAGTTTCACAATTGATAACTTTAGGGGTTTACGCGAACAGGTAAAACTTAGACTTATATGGGGCTATAGAAAAGAAATCAAGTTACAGTACTTCTCCCCCAATCTCGACAAACAGAAAAAACATGGAATTTCGGGCCTTGTATCCTACCAAACAAACTATGAAGTACCCTTTCAAAGCGTTAGTAACAAGCCGATTTACTACTCAGCTAGTAGTGCTGATGCCAAAAGAAATTTTAATACCTCAATATCATACACATACAGGCCAAAACACAACTGGTATCAATCTGTGACCATTGGATGGGTTAATACAAGCGTATTAGATACAATTGCCAAGCTAAACCCTAACTACTTTGGTAACTCGTCAAATAAATTCTTATATAGCCAGATAAAATACGAAACACTTTACGACAAAAGAGATTCGAAGATTTTCCCTTTGGAAGGTTATTTCGGCAAGGCTGAAATTGCCCGTCAGGGAATTTTTAATAGTGAAAGTATTGCCAACTGGAACGTAAAACTTTGGTCCGGTTACTACGCAAAAATTACAGAACGCCTTTATACGGGCAGCGATATCACGGTTCAGCTTAACTCTGAAAATAATTTACCCTACTACATCAATGAAGCCATTGGTTACAGAAATTATATCAGAGGGATGGAATACTACACTACCAATGGTCAAAATTTTGTCCTAAACAAGAACTCGCTTAAATACCAATTAATTAAAGCAAAAGTTATTAACCTTGCATTTCTGCCTGAAGGAAAATTTAGTAAAACTCATGTTTCATTATTTTGGAGTATTTTTGCTGATACAGGTTTTGTTAAACCAGGTCAAAGGACATTAACAGATGATTTTGAAGGAAAATTTCTTTATGGATATGGCATGGGATTATATCTTTACACCTATTACGACACTGTATTCAGAGTGGAATACTCCATTAATCTTTTGGGCGAAAAGGGGTTTTTCATCCATTTTGGGACCCCATTTCTAAACCTATAAAAGCAACTAAATATGGTTATAGCAATATATGGTAACAGGATTGAAAAAAATCACGTTAAAAGTATTAAGCTGTTGCTAGAGGAGTTCAGCAAAAGAGATACCCAGATCATCGTTTTTGCCCCATTCTACAAAATTCTTGAGAATGCACTCGGATACAAACCTTCAGTTAAAGGGGTGTTCCAATCGCCAGCCGAGGTTAAGCCCCTAGCTAATTTTATGCTAAGCATTGGCGGCGATGGCACGTTCCTCGAATCTGTATCATACGTAGAAGATTCAAGGATTCCAGTTGTGGGTATTAACTTTGGCAGATTAGGTTTTCTTGCTCACATCCAATCCGATGATATCCCCTCCGCCATAGAACAACTCTACAACAACGATTTTACCGTTGAAGACCGTTCCGCACTCATGCTTACCATGGAGAACAACCCGTTTAGTTCTTCCCCTTTTGCGCTAAACGATATAACCGTACAAAAATTGGGGACAGCAATGATTACCATAAACGCTTATATTGATAATGAATTTCTTTCTACCTATTGGGCTGATGGGCTAATCGTTTCAACCCCAACTGGTTCTACTGCTTATTCGCTAAGCGTTGGGGGTCCTATTGTTAGCCCAAATTCAAACTCATTTATAATATCACCCATAGCACCACATCACCTGACTGTAAGACCATTAGTTATACCCGATGAATCGACCCTTACTCTTGAGTTGTCATCTCGAGATGAAGAAATACTAATGTCGCTAGATTCGCGTTCAATGAAAGTACGAAGTAACGTGAAGATTTCCATAGGTAAGGCACCTTTTTATGTTGGAGTGGTTAGGCTTAAGGGAAAAAGTTTTTATGAAACATTGCGAAATAAGCTAATGTGGGGAGCCGATAGCAGGAACCATTAGAACCTTAGGTATCTCTTTGCATTTTGCTTGCTTTTATACAACAGCATTGTATTGGTAAGCATTATATCATTTTAGTTTTGTATTTTCATTTATTTTATACATATATTTGTTCTACAAATGGTTAGTTAATGAAGAAAGGAATATTAATATTTATAGCAGGTGTAATGCTGTCAGGATTAGGTCTTTCCCAATCCTGGAAAACCGCTCCCCTTGAGTTTTACGGTGGCATTTCAGGCTTACATTACTTTGGCGATATTGGTGGTACCGCATCCGAATCGTCACTTTTAGGAATTAAGGATATTAATTTCTCTAAAATTAGGCCTGGTTTTACCTTGGGTGCTCGCTATCAAATAATGAAACCACTCAACCTAAGGGTATCCTATTCCTTAGGGACATTGAGCCAATCGGATCTAAATTCAAGAAACGATAATAGAAACTTCGCATTCAAAACCTTAATAAACGAATTTACTATTGGAGCCGAGTACTACATAATTCCCGAAAGCAACGAGAACTATCATTACTCCATTATGCAAGTGAGGGGTGGGCTTAGGCATTACCGACAACCCTTTAGTCTTTATGTTACTGTAAATGCTGGTGCCCTGCTGTTCAATGTAACCCCCCAAGAAAGTTTGGCAGTATCCCCCAACTTTGACGAAAGCAAGTCGTTCGCAATTGCATTACCTTTAGGCATTGGCTTCAAGTATGCAATTATGCCCCAAATATCAATAGGGTCAGAACTCCTACTTCATCTTACCACAACTAATTTGCTTGATGGTTACGATTCGCAATACTCAAAGTTTAACGATATATTCTACTCGCTTAACATAAAGATTAACTACAAAATCCAAAAAACCAAAAGGCGTAATGTCGGCATACCGCGCAGAAAGTTATTCTAAATCAACATTTTTTTAATGAGGAATATTGTTTGCACCTTACTCTTGGCTTCGCTTGTTTTTAACATTCAAGCTCAGGAACGGAACGAAATTGGTTTTTCTTTAGGAACTTCATACTACATGGGTGACTATAACCCTAATACGCATTTTTATCAGCCAAGCCCTGCTGGGGGAGTACTCTTTCGCAGAAACTTATCCGATTTTTACTCCATTAGGCTCTCTGGTCTATATGGTTTTGTGAAAGGAAACCATAATCGAGAAAACTTTTACCTCCCAGGAGAAACTCCAGCATTCAGTAAGTCAATTCTTGAGGTTGAAGC
The DNA here is from genome assembly GCA_937915475.1 of uncultured Bacteroidales bacterium. Taxonomy (GTDB): domain Bacteria; phylum Bacteroidota; class Bacteroidia; order Bacteroidales; family Tenuifilaceae; genus Perlabentimonas. The sequence continues at coordinate 28,655 of CALGIR010000097.1, read as the reverse complement.
TATGATAGAAATTGGCTTCCTCCCTTTCAATTCAGAAATATCACGATACCGCAAGTTCTCTCCTTATGTTCTTACAGGCATTGGTGCAGCTATTATTTCAAAGGATTTTATCCCACATATTCCAATGGGCATTGGCGTAAAATATTCGCCAGTTAACCGGTGGACAATTGGTTTAGAATGGAGGCTTCATAAAACATTTAACGATAACATTGATGGGTATTCCAATGTAACTATTAAGCCAAGATCTATAATTCACAATAACGATTGGTTTGCATATGCAGGATTCTTAGTATCTTTCCGGCTTGTTAATAAAGGGGCTTTATGCCCCGCTTACGAATAACCACCAATCTTATGTCGTTAATTAACAGCATAAACAGGGAGAGGCTGCCAAAGCATGTAGCCATAATAATGGATGGCAATGGCCGGTGGGCTATGCAGAAAGGGAAACCACGTATTTTTGGGCACCAAAGTGGCACCAATGCGGTAAGAACAACCATTGAGGCCGCTGCTGAAATTGGTATTGAATACTTAACCCTTTATGCCTTTAGCACTGAGAACTGGAAAAGGCCCAAAATGGAGGTTGAGGCTCTCATGGCCCTTTTAATTACATCCATTAATGACGAACTTGACAACCTTGTAAAAAATAAAATTAAGCTAAATATCATTGGCGATACTGGTCAACTGCCCATTAGCGTGCAAAAAAAGATAAGCGCTGCCCTTAATGCAACAAAGAGTTGCAGCAAAATGACCCTAACCATTGCACTAAGCTATAGCGGACGTTGGGAAATTCTTGAGGCAGTAAAAAAACTTATCAAGAACAACCCTTTACTCGATATTGAGACACTTACAGAGGCTAAATTCTCCAAGTATCTATCCACGCACAACCTACCCGACCCTGAACTCCTAATCAGAACGAGCGGAGAATATAGACTTAGTAACTTCTTGCTGTGGCAGCTAGCCTATGCGGAACTCTATTTCACAAAAGCTCTTTGGCCTGATTTTAGCAAAGAAGAATTCTTTGGTGCAATTATTGATTTCCAGGGGAGAGAAAGAAGATTTGGCAAAACAAGTGAACAACTAGGTTAGTTTTTGGCAAACATTGCATCTTTTTAGACTTGATTGTCTTTTTTTTGTATATTTTAGCTTGCTTCGCATAATGCACTTGATTAAATTTGCCCAACTTTGAAGTGCAGCAAAAAAAGCTATTTCACTTAGAATAATAATGGTCATATTACACCGTTTATCCCAATGCAAATTCACTCTATTAGATTTAAAATGATCCAAAAATCCCTCCTCATTACTTTAGCAATACTATTTCTTTCGCTTGCTGGTACTAGCCAAACTTCACCATTTAGCTACAACAACCCTGAGGAATACACGCTCAAAGAAATAACTGTTTCGGGGATTAAGTTTTTAGATACTAATGTAATAACCAGTATTAGCGGTCTATATTTAGGTGACAAAATCAGCATACCTGGCGAAACAATTAGCAATGCCATTAATAAACTATGGGATCAGGGGCTTTTTTCTGACATACAAGTTTGGGCTACAAAAATTGAGGGTAACGATATCTACCTCGATATTTTTCTACAAGAATTACCAAGAATTAGTGCAATTGAGTTTAGTGGAATAAAAAAGGGGGAAGAGAAAGATCTAAGGGAACTTATTAAACTCCGGGTTGGCGGACAAGCTACTGACAACGTGCTAGATAACTCCAAAAGGCTAATAAAAAACCATTATAGAGCTAAGGCATACCTCAATACATCCATCAATATCCTTCAGCAAAACGATACCGTTATGGGCAATGGGGTTAGGTTGGAATTCGCTATTGATAAAGGCCCCAAAATTCGTATCAGCGACATTAACTTTAAAGGGAATAAGGAGGTTAGCGATAGAAAACTACGTAAGGCAATGAAGAAAACCAAGCGTAGGGACATTAATTTCTTTAAGGCATCGAAATTTATAGAAAAGGATTACGATGAGGACATGATAACCCTTATAGACTACTACAACAAAAACGGTTTTAGAGATGCACAAGTTCTCGGTGATTCCATATACACAATTAATGAAAAACGCATAGGTATTGAAATTACTGTTGAAGAAGGACCAAAATATTATTACCGCAATGTTTCATGGGTAGGCAACTCTAAATTATCCGACGAGTCGCTCGATCTCATCCTTGGGATTAAAAAGGGTGATGTTTATGATAAAGAATTACTTGACGAAAGGCTCTTTATTGACGATAACTCTATAGGAACAACATATATGGACGATGGATACCTGTTTTTCAACCTTACGCCCGTTGAGGTTAGAGTTGAGAATGATTCCATCGATCTAGAAATGAGGATTTACGAAGGAGGTCAGGCCACAATAAACAGGGTTAATATTCTGGGCAACACAAAAACACATGAACACGTTATCAGACGAGAACTCTTTTCGAAGCCAGGCGAGCTCTTTAGTAAAACCAAAATCACCCGATCAGTTAGAGAACTAGCTAACCTTGGCCACTTTGACCCCGAAAAGTTGGTCGTTACGCCAATTCCCAATCCAACTGACGGTACAGTAGACCTTACATATATAGTTGAAGAAAAAGCCAATGACCAATTAGAGATCTCAGGGGGTTGGGGGGCAAGAATGTTTGTAGGAACAGTAGGTATCCGCTTCTCAAACTTCTCCATTGGCAGGATGTTCAATAAAAAAGCATGGAGACCAATTCCTTCTGGCGATAGCCAAACGCTTGCCCTTAGAGCGCAAAGCAACGGAAGTTTTTATAAGGCATTTAGCCTCTCATTTATTGAACCTTGGTTAGGAGGTAATAAGCCTACTAATTTTTCACTATCGGTTATCTATACCATTCAGAATCCTCGAGGAACCTCCTTCTACGAAAGTGCCGATTACTCAATGAAAGTAGCAGGAGGATCAATTGGAATTGGGACTAGATTAAAATGGCCCGATGACTGGTTTACATTCTACAACGAGATTAGTTATCAAAATTATAACCTAAAAAACTGGGTCGACCGTTTTATCTTTACCGATGGAAAATCTAATAACTTTAGTTACAAGGCTGTTTTATCGCGCAACTCAATAAGCCAACCACTTTACCCAAGAAATGGTTCGAACTTCAGCATAGCGCTACAACTAACTCCACCATACTCGCTAATTAGCGGTAAAGATTATTCTAAAGTGACTGAACCTACAGAAAAGTACAAGTGGATTGAATACCATAAATGGACAGGAAAAGCACAATGGTACCAATCACTTCTAGGCGATCTGGTTCTTTTTACCAGTGCACAGTTTGGATACCTTGGGTATTACAATCAGGATATTAGTTACTCGCCATTTGAGGGCTTCGATCTAGGGGGCGATGGAATGTCGGGTTACAACCTTTACGGAAAGGAAACTATTGGCCTTAGGGGCTATGGCAATGGATCGCTAACACCACAACAAACAGCATCTAAAGTTCGGGTGGCAAACATTTATACAAAATATACTGTTGAAATGAGGTATCCCATCACATTGCAGCCGCAAGCTGCCATATATTTACTCACATTCCTCGAGGCGGGTAACGCATGGTACGAATTTAGAACCCTAAACCCATTCAACGTGCATCGCTCTGCGGGTGTGGGTGCAAGACTATTCTTACCTATGATTGGGATGCTTGGTATTGACTGGGGGTATGGTTTTGATAGAATACCACATGACCCTGAAGCACATAGAGGACAGATTCACTTTACAATAGGACAAACCTTTTAACACTTTTTAAAACAGCCTCAACATCAAATGGCAGGGTTGTTGATTTCGATAGTATAATAAAAAAACAGAAAAAGCTATGAAAAGAATAATATTAACCTTAACTACAATACTGCTAATTTCAACAGCTACATTCGCACAAAAATTTGCTTATGTTGATACAGATTACATTTTAAGCAGAATTCCGACTTACAAAGCAGCTCAGGAACAGCTCGATAAAGTTGCTGCACAATATCAAGCAGAAATAGAAGAAGAATACCAAAAACTTGAAAAAATGTTTCAAGATTTTGAAAAAGAAAAAGTATTGCTTACTGCAGAAATGAAGCGGAAAAAGGAGGAAGAAATCATCCAACGCGAAAAAGCCGTTAAGGAACAGCAAATGAGATATTTTGGCAGAGAAGGTATCCTTTTTAAAAAACGCGAAGAACTTGTTAAGCCAATTCAAGATCAGGTTTTTAATACCATAAAGGAAATTGCTACAGAAGGAGGATTTGCCGTAATATTTGATTCTGCTGGCTCGGCAAATATGCTATATACAAACCCCCGTTACGATAAAAGTGACGAAGTTCTCCAAAAACTTGGTTACAACTAATTAAATTATAATTTTGCATAATCAAATAAAATTACAACAAATGAAAAGACTATTAACAACAGCGCTGGTTGCAATAACACTTATATCAACAAGCAGCGTATTTGCCCAGAGCAATCTTAAGTTTGCTCACATCAATGGCCAAGAACTAGTAATGGTTATGCCAGAGCGCGACACTGCCGAAATGAAACTTCAAGCATATGGACAAGACCTTTCGGAGCAAATTGAAGAACTTCATGTTGAGTATAACAATAAGGTGCAAAACTTTGTACAGCGCCGCGAAACCCTCACCCCAGCTATTCGCGATGCTCGTGAGAAAGAGTTAACCGAACTTCAACAGCGCATACAGGAATTTGAGGGTACAGCCCAACAGGATTATCAACGCATGCAGGGTGAAGTTATGCGTCCACTAATGGATAAGGCTGATAAAGCGATTAAAGCAGTTGCTGAGCGAGAAGGCTTTATTTATGTTTTTGATACCAGCACTGGTGGTGTAGTTTATTTTTCAAAGGCTAGTACCGATATTTTACCCTTGGTTAAAAAGGAATTAGGCATTGTTAAGTAACGTGGCCAACAGGTAATAAAACAGCTCAATTGCCACTGGTGATTGGGCTGTTTTTGTATTAAACAACAGGCAATAAATGGAAAGGAATGTAATTGGCGTTTTCGATTCTGGCGTCGGAGGCTTAACCGTTCTAAAGGAACTTGTAGACCTTCTGCCAAATTGTTCATATATCTATTTTGCCGATACACTTAATTGCCCCTATGGACCCAAAGGGTCAAGTGAAATTATACGCCTTTCGAAAGCTATCACAGAGTTTCTTATTAATCAAGGATGCTCAATAATTGTTGTTGCCTGTAATACCGCCACGGCAGCTGCCATTGACTATTTAAGAGCACACTACCCCATACCGTTTGTTGGCATGGAACCCGCAGTAAAACCTGCAGCATTGGCCACTAAAACAAAGTCTATTGGAGTGCTTGCCACAAAAGGCACTTTTAAGGGTAGGCTTTACCAAGAAACAACATCAAAGTTTGCTACCAACATTAATATATGGTACCAAGTAGGTAGTGGATTGGTTGAATTGGTTGAGCAGGGTAAATTCGATACACACGAAGCAAAAGTACTTCTAAGGAAGTACATCGACCCTATGCTAGAGAAAAACATAGATCATCTAGTTCTTGGATGCACCCATTACCCTTTTTTTATTCCAACTCTTGCTGATATTATTCCAAAAGATATAACTATAGTTAATCCAGCGCCCTCTGTGGCCAAGCAAACAGCAAGGGTACTTGCCAAAATGCATCTGCCCAATGCTAAACCTGCCTATAACAACAATGGTAAAGAAACTTTCGTGAAATTTTACTCAAGCGGTTCAACCGAAACCCTCCAAAGGCTAGTTAACAAGATTGAGCAGGATACGGGCATCCTTTTTAAAAATAAAATCTTTAATGCCCATACCCTATTTTTATAAAAACCACATGCCTGCAGCAGAAAAGTTTGCCTAAGGCTGGAACCAAAAACTAACAGCTTAGCTCCCATAGCTCCACTCGCTCATTCTTTCGGATATCAGAAAGCCAACTCTTTCTGTTTGAGGGTTTCTGTTTAATTGGGATTTGAATATGGTTCACCAGTGTAAACCGTTTATGGGTAGTAACCTCATGGGCTATTGGATGCACCACGTTTAACCCAGCAGCTTGGGCAAAGGTGGAGAATAGCATAACCAGCCTACAGCCCTTAGGTAGAGCATCGCTGGCAGAACGGAAGAATCGTTCAAAAAATTCATCTTCATAGTACATAGCCAGATCAATGTTGCCATTAACCTTATCGGGAATCCAAGGTGGATTAAACACCACTAAATCCAGCTTGCTGGTATCAACATTGTTAAACAAATCGGTTTGTAGTAAAGTAACTTGCTGGCCTCTACCCTGCCTCTGTAAATCAAGCCCGACACTGTGTATGGCATTGGGATTAATATCGGTTGCCAATACGTTGCTAATACCATGCTTTAGCATGTAAAACGAAAGCACTCCACAGCCCGTACCCAAATCCATGGCATTGTTAATCGGCTTACTACGCTGTAGCCACTCATCGAAAAGAGTTAAATGCTCAGTGCGCGTAGGGAAATATGCACCGTAATACGGATGCACTTTATGCTGCAAGTTTGGGAACATTATACCATTGCTAAACCATTGCCAAGCACCATTAATACCAAGTATATCGGTAAAAGGAAGGTAAAACTCCGTAAGGGTTGGGTAAAACTCGGCAAGCCAGGGTATGCTTGGGGCATTGGTTAAATCTACTTGCGCATTAGCAACACGAACAAAAACCCTTTGGCATAACTCCCTTAGCATATCGCGATTAGCCCGCGACGATTCATAATCAATAATGGGGCACACCTGATTAATCTGCTTTTTTAGCCACGAGTAAAAGTCCATTGCTGTGCCATAAGTACCTTCAAAACAGTAATTTTCCCCACGCCTCAACCCCTCAAATGCCTTTCGGTTTGGCGTTGATGCCAATAGTCCAATAAAATCTTTATCATAAAGTGTTGGCTCTGGGTATTTTAGCTGCATAATTCGCTTTTATAATGATGTCAAAGGTAGGGAAATTAAGGGTGTATTCTACAAGTCTGGGTGCGGCTTATAGTTTCGTCAAAAACAGGACAGCAATAGCACAAAGGGCGAATAGAACTACCCTCAACTCCCATCAAATGAAATTAGCAAGTATTTACATGACGATAAACTACATATCAAGTACTTCTTGTCATGTTTTTCATATGTTCTAAACCCCTATACTAGTAAGACAAAGCGTAAATCACATCACAAAACATGTTACTTAACATATATAGGGGGGGGCAGGTTTGTATGCTATACTTTTGTATGTTTGGTATAAGTATACGTTTGCGTAAAGTTTAACCAGTACGAAAGGAGGCCATAAAACCAGCTTAACCCAACCCCGAGCAACCGCTGCAAGGCAATGGTTGCAAGGCGTAACTTCCAGAACGTAGGACGTTCCGAAAAAATGCTAACTACCTAAACGCCACTGGGGAAAACCCAAGCCCCGCAAAAGTGAGGTGGGGTTACCCAAACCCTAAGGGACAAAAAAAGCGCAGCAACCCGAAATAAACCCTCTGGATAAGGTGGGCTGCCGCGCAGAGTGTAAAACATACAAATATAACGAAAAATGAAAAAAATAATTTATGCTTTTGTAATAATAGTTGCCTTGGTTATTAGTGTTTTAACAATAAAAACTTATGCGCAAGATCAGCCTGATATTATTATGAGTACAGATGATGCCAGTGGCGGTGGAGGCAGCAGTGACGACTGTAATCTCTGCAAAGTAAAAAACATATGGGGAATTGTGAAATTCTCTTGCAAATCGACTCCACGCATCAATAAGTGCACAACCTTTGAAGGAAATAGTCATATATCATGTGACAATGCATCAAGTTGCTAACTTTTTAACAGTGCAGCACAGCAAATTCTGTGCTGCACTTAAACACAAAACACCTAACCTTACAAACAAATAATTTATGCTAAAGAAATATTTTTATTACTTCATTATTCTTCTAGCCTCATTGTATAATTTTGGCTGTAAAGAAACAACCAAAGAGGTGAAATATCTGCTTGAAAGTGTTCCCAATTCATCCTTAGCTGCTGAAGTCCTGAAATTTAAAGAGGGCAACAACCCCATGCTTTACAACGTAATAAACGATAGCTTGGTGCTAGTTGAAAACTGGTCTGGTAAGCCATTCTACCTTGAACTGTTTAATTTGAATAGAAATTCATTAGTTACCAAGTTTGTCAGAAGAGGTAACGGGCCTAACGAATTCCTTTCGTGTTATGTTAGCTTCAAATCAAACACAAACCAACTACACGTTTTCGATATCGTAAAGCGACAGGGGGCGATATATAATATTGATTCGCTACTAAAATACGGGGATCAGTACCATCCCCCAAAATTTAATGTTCCATCTTTCATAGGTAATGACATTGCAACGCTAGACACAAGCACAATACTAATATTCAACAAGTACTATGTAACCAACAAACAGTATAGCAATAATGTTTTCCCTATTTTCTCATATAATATTGAAGCGGACAAAACAGATTTTGAGTTTATGAGCGAAAACATTAAATTCTTTACTCACAATGTCACGGATGGGTTTATTGCAGTTCATCCTACCGATGATATTATTTGGCTAATTTATCAGGATGAGAATAGAATTGAAATATACAACAAAACCCTTGAGCTAATTAAAGCACTTATTGGACCAAAAGAGTTTAACCCCGAATATGAAATTCGTGAGGGTGATGGAATAGAAGTATCTTACAAGGTAAGAACCCGAACTTATTGGGGTTGTTTTTATAACACCAATCATATCTACATACTTTACTTTGGCGAGTGCAGCGGATTCCAAAAACAACCAGTAAACCTTTTGAAATTCACTTGGGATGGCACGCCGATTCAAAGGTTTGAGCTTGACAGAAATCTTTACACAGTATATGTTGACCCTGAAGAAAAATACGTTTATGGAACCGAGTACATACAAGGCGATTTACCAAAACTGATTAAGTATAAAATTGAACCATGGTGAAATATTTGTTTATTACCGTAATTACCTGCATTGGGTTGTGCTCTTGTAACTGGGAAACAAAAAAAGCGAGTTTAGAAACAGAAGAGATACACCCTAAGGCATTCGCAACCGAATCAATAGACTTAGGCTTTTTAGCAGAAATTAACCATGCACTATTCGAATCTCTATCGAATAAGAATGACTCTGTTGAAATAATTTATTTTGATGCTGATTGCTCAATTTGCATTGCAAAGTTTGTTAATTCAATTAAAAATTCAAAAATTAAGAAGGACTTTACCTACCTATACATTATTGCCGCAAATGATAACTTTACAATTGAGTATTACCTTAAAGAAAATGGCATAGAACTCCACCAGAATGAACACCTTATACTAAACAAGAATTACGAGTTTGAAACCTATAATCCATTAATCAATGTAGCCGCAATTCCAAGAATTGTAACAGACTCCAAATCTGTTATTGCTAGTATTGAGTACTTGTACGATTATTAAACATAAATTTTAACAAGAATAAAGAGAATAGCCAAAAAGGTTTTGAAAAGTGAGTAAAGTAGAGTTATTTAATTTGCATCTGTCTTAGAATGCCAAACTCACCATAAAACGGTTCTGTTGCATCGTGTAGCATAAACCATTGTGGAATTTGTGGTTTCGACTCATGGGGTAAATTATGTAATTTCCTTTGCTTGGTTACCACACAACAACTCACCGTGCAGCAGTAAAGGTATTTGCATGCCAGTTAGCTCTATTTCAAGTGCAAATAATCATACTTTTAAGATGACCTAAACTCCAATGCCAGTAAGCCAAAGCGCAAACCACACTATAAAACATGTTATTTAACATGTACAAGAGGGGGGGGGGTATGCGTACTATACTTTTGTATATTTGGTATAAATAAACGTTTGCAAAAAGTATAACTAGTACGAAAGGAGACCCTAAAACTAGCTTAACCAACACCCGAGCAGCCGCTGCAAGGCAATGGTTGCAAGGCGTAACACCTTGAATACAGGGAGTTCCGAAAAAATGCTAACTACCTAAACGCCACAGAGGGAAACCTAAGCCCCTCAAAAGTAAGGTGGGGTTACCCATACCCTAAGGGAGAAAAAAGCGCAGCAACCCGAAATAAATCCTCTGAACAAGGTGGGCTGCCGCGCAGAGTGAAAAACAAACAAATATAACGAAAATGAAGAAAAAAGTTATAGTTTTAACTGTAATTGCAGTTTTTGCCCTAGCAAATTTGGCTACCTTCGGGAAAGATAAACCTAAAAAACCAACTACTACTACTGAAGTAGGGTATTTCTGTTGTACAAACTTTGAAGGGTGGTGTGACTACGGTGATGTTAAAATTAATGGAGCCTTTTGGGTCTAATTAATAAGGCTGGACTATTTATCCTAATAGTCCAGCCTCGTTATTTTCTAAAACTAAAGAGTTATGATAAGATATTTTTACCTACTTATAGCATCTTTTTTATGCTTAACAAGCATCACCTCTTGTAATCATAAAACAGAAGAAGCAAAATTTGAAAATAAATTTCAGAAAAAAAAGAATCTTACTCCAGGAGAAAACTTAAAATTAAATAATGAGAATGCAAGTATTTTAGAGTTAATTATTAATGATAGTTTGGCCTTGTTTAGACACAGACAATCAGAATACTTCTTTTCAATATATAATTTAAACAAAAGTGAGGTAGTGCATCAGTTTTGCCCAAGAGGTAAAGGCCCAGAGGAGATGATTTCTATTGGCAGTATTTGGATTAATTATGAAACCAATACGTTTTTTGTTTATGATGTTTCAAAAGAAAAGTTGTTCCTTTATTCAATTGATTGCTTACTTTCTCAAAGTTATTGTTTGCCTCAAATACTCAGTGTAAACTCACCTGACAGCATAAAAAGTATTTATGCTATGGCGCCTGTCAATGAAAATGAAGTAGTGTGTACAGGATCATTTTATGATGGGTCACTAGCCCATTATAATTATTCTGATGGGGTAATCAAAGGGTTTTATGGTCATTACTTTGTGGATGAAAAGTATAAAAACACCCCCAATTGGCTTTTGGGTCATGCTAATCAAGGGAAAGTTCTAAGGAATCCAAATAGCAATAAGTTCATTAATGCCACATACTATTGTGGTCATATTGAGTTTTTCTCGATAGATAATGCTAAATACAAATTAAATAACAGCCATACTATTCATCCCACAATATTTGAAAAAATCGATTTTCCAACTGGGCATAGCACTGCTGCATTGAAAAAAGAAAACAGGCTTGGGTTTATAGATATTACGTATACCCAAGACCTTTGCTTTGCCTTATATTCTGGTCGTTCCATGAAGGATTATGGTAATGAATGTGTTTATGGACGTGATATCTACGTTTTTACATGGGAGGGTGAGCCAACTTTTCACTATCAGCTAGGAAAAGATGCAAATTCAATTGCTATAAGCAATGATGGAAAACATTTATACGCCCTAACCGTTGAAGATGACTTCTCATTGCAAAGGTTTACTTTAAATTTGGATTGATGAAATCATACAACTCGTATTTTATATTCTGTTTTGTCCTTCTAATACTAATCTCATGTCATAAGCAAAAGTTAAATGAAGTGTTGGTAAAACCGAAGAGTTTAACAATGAAGAGTTTAGGTCAGGATTTAAAAAAAAAGAGTTCAACCAACAATGAATACGAAATTTCAGTATGGATAAATGGTGATTGCCTCCCTTGCGTTCTAGAAATGGGGAATTGGCATTCAATCTATCATCGCTTTGCTCTACCTTATGATATAGGAATGAATTTTTATGTGTACAGCCAATTTGATTATACTCTTTTTGAAGAAACTATGAAGAATACTCTTTTCTCTGCACTCCCAGTTTACTATGATACAAATAATACATTTCTAAAGGTAAACAACTTTGAAATGGGGGAAACTGATTGCTTCTTTACAAAGAACGACACTATTCTGCTGAGAGGAAATTTAGTAAGAGACAGAAAAGTATATAGTGTATTTACAGATAAGCTAAAAAAACTTGAAAAAGTATATGACATTAGTTTCTTCGATTTTAAGTAATCCTTTATTCAATAGTTAAAAACAGGTAAGGTATCTAATCCTGACAAAAAACAGGTTTTACCCTTCAAAAAAGCCCTAAACAGAACCATTTTGTATCATTTACCCTTGTATTGCAAACGTCTTTATACACCCTTACCCCCTTAGGGCATCTACTATCCCTTGCTCCGACTCTGAATAATCAGGCACACCTGCGCCTAAACCAATTAGCCCACCCACGCCCTCATAGGGGGATTTTTGATGCTGCTAGCTTCCTGCTCATCGGGCAAAGCAGATGGCGAGCAAATCAATAGCACCATATACAAGGGTACTCCTACCCTATTGTATTCATCACTGCTCCGCAATACTATACTTTAGCCAAAGTACCTAGCAAGGCACAAGACAGGGATAGAACAACCCTCAACCTCCGCCAAACGGAATTAGCATCTACTTACATGCCAATAAACCACACATAAAGTACTTTATGTGTGGTTTATTGGCATGTAAGTAGATGCTAATTCCGTTTGGCGGAGGTTGAGGGTTGTTCTATCCCTGTCTTGTGCCTTGCTAGGTACTTTGGCTAAAGTATAGTATTGCGGAGCAGTGATGAATACAATAGGGTAGGAGTACCCTTGTATATGGTGCTATTGATTTGCTCGCCATCTGCTTTGCCCGATGAGCAGGAAGCTAGCAGCATCAAAAATCCCCCTATGAGGGCGTGGGTGGGCTAATTGGTTTAGGCGCAGGTGTGCCTGATTATTCAGAGTCGGAGCAAGGGATAGTAGATGCCCTAAGGGGGTAAGGGTGTATAAAGACGTTTGCAATACAAGGGTAAATGATACAAAATGGTTCTGTTTAGGGCTTTTTTGAAGGGTAAAACCTGTTTTTTGTCAGGATTAGATACCTTACCTGTTTTTAACTATTGAATAAAGGATTACTTAAAATCGAAGAAACTAATGTCATATACTTTTTCAAGTTTTTTTAGCTTATCTGTAAATACACTATATACTTTTCTGTCTCTTACTAAATTTCCTCTCAGCAGAATAGTGTCGTTCTTTGTAAAGAAGCAATCAGTTTCCCCCATTTCAAAGTTGTTTACCTTTAGAAATGTATTATTTGTATCATAGTAAACTGGGAGTGCAGAGAAAAGAGTATTCTTCATAGTTTCTTCAAAAAGAGTATAATCAAATTGGCTGTACACATAAAAATTCATTCCTATATCATAAGGTAGAGCAAAGCGATGATAGATTGAATGCCAATTCCCCATTTCTAGAACGCAAGGGAGGCAATCACCATTTATCCATACTGAAATTTCGTATTCATTGTTGGTTGAACTCTTTTTTTTTAAATCCTGACCTAAACTCTTCATTGTTAAACTCTTCGGTTTTACCAACACTTCATTTAACTTTTGCTTATGACATGAGATTAGTATTAGAAGGACAAAACAGAATATAAAATACGAGTTGTATGATTTCATCAATCCAAATTTAAAGTAAACCTTTGCAATGAGAAGTCATCTTCAACGGTTAGGGCGTATAAATGTTTTCCATCATTGCTTATAGCAATTGAATTTGCATCTTTTCCTAGCTGATAGTGAAAAGTTGGCTCACCCTCCCATGTAAAAACGTAGATATCACGTCCATAAACACATTCATTACCATAATCCTTCATGGAACGACCAGAATATAAGGCAAAGCAAAGGTCTTGGGTATACGTAATATCTATAAACCCAAGCCTGTTTTCTTTTTTCAATGCAGCAGTGCTATGCCCAGTTGGAAAATCGATTTTTTCAAATATTGTGGGATGAATAGTATGGCTGTTATTTAATTTGTATTTAGCATTATCTATCGAGAAAAACTCAATATGACCACAATAGTATGTGGCATTAATGAACTTATTGCTATTTGGATTCCTTAGAACTTTCCCTTGATTAGCATGACCCAAAAGCCAATTGGGGGTGTTTTTATACTTTTCATCCACAAAGTAATGACCATAAAACCCTTTGATTACCCCATCAGAATAATTATAATGGGCTAGTGACCCATCATAAAATGATCCTGTACACACTACTTCATTTTCATTGACAGGCGCCATAGCATAAATACTTTTTATGCTGTCAGGTGAGTTTACACTGAGTATTTGAGGCAAACAATAACTTTGAGAAAGTAAGCAATCAATTGAATAAAGGAACAACTTTTCTTTTGAAACATCATAAACAAAAAACGTATTGGTTTCATAATTAATCCAAATACTGCCAATAGAAATCATCTCCTCTGGGCCTTTACCTCTTGGGCAAAACTGATGCACTACCTCACTTTTGTTTAAATTATATATTGAAAAGAAGTATTCTGATTGTCTGTGTCTAAACAAGGCCAAACTATCATTAATAATTAACTCTAAAATACTTGCATTCTCATTATTTAATTTTAAGTTTTCTCCTGGAGTAAGATTCTTTTTTTTCTGAAATTTATTTTCAAATTTTGCTTCTTCTGTTTTATGATTACAAGAGGTGATGCTTGTTAAGCATAAAAAAGATGCTATAAGTAGGTAAAAATATCTTATCATAACTCTTTAGTTTTAGAAAATAACGAGGCTGGACTATTAGGATAAATAGTCCAGCCTTATTAATTAGACCCAAAAGGCTCCATTAATTTTAACATCACCGTAGTCACACCACCCTTCAAAGTTTGTACAACAGAAATACCCTACTTCAGTAGTAGTAGTTGGTTTTTTAGGTTTATCTTTCCCGAAGGTAGCCAAATTTGCTAGGGCAAAAACTGCAATTACAGTTAAAACTATAACTTTTTTCTTCATTTTCGTTATATTTGTTTGTTTTTCACTCTGCGCGGCAGCCCACCTTGTTCAGAGGATTTATTTCGGGTTGCTGCGCTTTTTTCTCCCTTAGGGTATGGGTAACCCCACCTTACTTTTGAGGGGCTTAGGTTTCCCTCTGTGGCGTTTAGGTAGTTAGCATTTTTTCGGAACTCCCTGTATTCAAGGTGTTACGCCTTGCAACCATTGCCTTGCAGCGGCTGCTCGGGTGTTGGTTAAGCTAGTTTTAGGGTCTCCTTTCGTACTAGTTATACTTTTTGCAAACGTTTATTTATACCAAATATACAAAAGTATAGTACGCATACCCCCCCCCCTCTTGTACATGTTAAATAACATGTTTTATAGTGTGGTTTGCGCTTTGGCTTACTGGCATTGGAGTTTAGGTCATCTTAAAAGTATGATTATTTGCACTTGAAATAGAGCTAACTGGCATGCAAATACCTTTACTGCTGCACGGTGAGTTGTTGTGTGGTAACCAAGCAAAGGAAATTACATAATTTACCCCATGAGTCGAAACCACAAATTCCACAATGGTTTATGCTACACGATGCAACAGAACCGTTTTATGGTGAGTTTGGCATTCTAAGACAGATGCAAATTAAATAACTCTACTTTACTCACTTTTCAAAACCTTTTTGGCTATTCTCTTTATTCTTGTTAAAATTTATGTTTAATAATCGTACAAGTACTCAATACTAGCAATAACAGATTTGGAGTCTGTTACAATTCTTGGAATTGCGGCTACATTGATTAATGGATTATAGGTTTCAAACTCGTAATTCTTGTTTAGTATAAGGTGTTCATTCTGGTGGAGTTCTATGCCATTTTCTTTAAGGTAATACTCAATTGTAAAGTTATCATTTGCGGCAATAATGTATAGGTAGGTAAAGTCCTTCTTAATTTTTGAATTTTTAATTGAATTAACAAACTTTGCAATGCAAATTGAGCAATCAGCATCAAAATAAATTATTTCAACAGAGTCATTCTTATTCGATAGAGATTCGAATAGTGCATGGTTAATTTCTGCTAAAAAGCCTAAGTCTATTGATTCGGTTGCGAATGCCTTAGGGTGTATCTCTTCTGTTTCTAAACTCGCTTTTTTTGTTTCCCAGTTACAAGAGCACAACCCAATGCAGGTAATTACGGTAATAAACAAATATTTCACCATGGTTCAATTTTATACTTAATCAGTTTTGGTAAATCGCCTTGTATGTACTCGGTTCCATAAACGTATTTTTCTTCAGGGTCAACATATACTGTGTAAAGATTTCTGTCAAGCTCAAACCTTTGAATCGGCGTGCCATCCCAAGTGAATTTCAAAAGGTTTACTGGTTGTTTTTGGAATCCGCTGCACTCGCCAAAGTAAAGTATGTAGATATGATTGGTGTTATAAAAACAACCCCAATAAGTTCGGGTTCTTACCTTGTAAGATACTTCTATTCCATCACCCTCACGAATTTCATATTCGGGGTTAAACTCTTTTGGTCCAATAAGTGCTTTAATTAGCTCAAGGGTTTTGTTGTATATTTCAATTCTATTCTCATCCTGATAAATTAGCCAAATAATATCATCGGTAGGATGAACTGCAATAAACCCATCCGTGACATTGTGAGTAAAGAATTTAATGTTTTCGCTCATAAACTCAAAATCTGTTTTGTCCGCTTCAATATTATATGAGAAAATAGGGAAAACATTATTGCTATACTGTTTGTTGGTTACATAGTACTTGTTGAATATTAGTATTGTGCTTGTGTCTAGCGTTGCAATGTCATTACCTATGAAAGATGGAACATTAAATTTTGGGGGATGGTACTGATCCCCGTATTTTAGTAGCGAATCAATATTATATATCGCCCCCTGTCGCTTTACGATATCGAAAACGTGTAGTTGGTTTGTGTTTGATTTGAAGCTAACATAACACGAAAGGAATTCGTTAGGCCCGTTACCTCTTCTGACAAACTTGGTAACTAATGAATTTCTATTCAAATTAAACAGTTCAAGGTAGAATGGCTTACCAGACCAGTTTTCAACTAGCACCAAGCTATCGTTTATTACGTTGTAAAGCATGGGGTTGTTGCCCTCTTTAAATTTCAGGACTTCAGCAGCTAAGGATGAATTGGGAACACTTTCAAGCAGATATTTCACCTCTTTGGTTGTTTCTTTACAGCCAAAATTATACAATGAGGCTAGAAGAATAATGAAGTAATAAAAATATTTCTTTAGCATAAATTATTTGTTTGTAAGGTTAGGTGTTTTGTGTTTAAGTGCAGCACAGAATTTGCTGTGCTGCACTGTTAAAAAGTTAGCAACTTGATGCATTGTCACATGATATATGACTATTTCCTTCAAAGGTTGTGCACTTATTGATGCGTGGAGTCGATTTGCAAGAGAATTTCACAATTCCCCATATGTTTTTTACTTTGCAGAGATTACAGTCGTCACTGCTGCCTCCACCGCCACTGGCATCATCTGTACTCATAATAATATCAGGCTGATCTTGCGCATAAGTTTTTATTGTTAAAACACTAATAACCAAGGCAACTATTATTACAAAAGCATAAATTATTTTTTTCATTTTTCGTTATATTTGTATGTTTTACACTCTGCGCGGCAGCCCACCTTATCCAGAGGGTTTATTTCGGGTTGCTGCGCTTTTTTTGTCCCTTAGGGTTTGGGTAACCCCACCTCACTTTTGCGGGGCTTGGGTTTTCCCCAGTGGCGTTTAGGTAGTTAGCATTTTTTCGGAACGTCCTACGTTCTGGAAGTTACGCCTTGCAACCATTGCCTTGCAGCGGTTGTTCGGGGTTGGGTTAAGCTGGTTTTATGGCCTCCTTTCGTACTGGTTAAACTTTACGCAAACGTATACTTATACCAAACATACAAAAGTATAGCATACAAACCTGCCCCCCCCTATATATGTTAAGTAACATGTTTTGTGATGTGATTTACGCTTTGTCTTACTAGTATAGGGGTTTAGAACATATGAAAAACATGACAAGAAGTACTTGATATGTAGTTTATCGTCATGTAAATACTTGCTAATTTCATTTGATGGGAGTTGAGGGTAGTTCTATTCGCCCTTTGTGCTATTGCTGTCCTGTTTTTGACGAAACTATAAGCCGCACCCAGACTTGTAGAATACACCCTTAATTTCCCTACCTTTGACATCATTATAAAAGCGAATTATGCAGCTAAAATACCCAGAGCCAACACTTTATGATAAAGATTTTATTGGACTATTGGCATCAACGCCAAACCGAAAGGCATTTGAGGGGTTGAGGCGTGGGGAAAATTACTGTTTTGAAGGTACTTATGGCACAGCAATGGACTTTTACTCGTGGCTAAAAAAGCAGATTAATCAGGTGTGCCCCATTATTGATTATGAATCGTCGCGGGCTAATCGCGATATGCTAAGGGAGTTATGCCAAAGGGTTTTTGTTCGTGTTGCTAATGCGCAAGTAGATTTAACCAATGCCCCAAGCATACCCTGGCTTGCCGAGTTTTACCCAACCCTTACGGAGTTTTACCTTCCTTTTACCGATATACTTGGTATTAATGGTGCTTGGCAATGGTTTAGCAATGGTATAATGTTCCCAAACTTGCAGCATAAAGTGCATCCGTATTACGGTGCATATTTCCCTACGCGCACTGAGCATTTAACTCTTTTCGATGAGTGGCTACAGCGTAGTAAGCCGATTAACAATGCCATGGATTTGGGTACGGGCTGTGGAGTGCTTTCGTTTTACATGCTAAAGCATGGTATTAGCAACGTATTGGCAACCGATATTAATCCCAATGCCATACACAGTGTCGGGCTTGATTTACAGAGGCAGGGTAGAGGCCAGCAAGTTACTTTACTACAAACCGATTTGTTTAACAATGTTGATACCAGCAAGCTGGATTTAGTGGTGTTTAATCCACCTTGGATTCCCGATAAGGTTAATGGCAACATTGATCTGGCTATGTACTATGAAGATGAATTTTTTGAACGATTCTTCCGTTCTGCCAGCGATGCTCTACCTAAGGGCTGTAGGCTGGTTATGCTATTCTCCACCTTTGCCCAAGCTGCTGGGTTAAACGTGGTGCATCCAATAGCCCATGAGGTTACTACCCATAAACGGTTTACACTGGTGAACCATATTCAAATCCCAATTAAACAGAAACCCTCAAACAGAAAGAGTTGGCTTTCTGATATCCGAAAGAATGAGCGAGTGGAGCTATGGGAGCTAAGCTGTTAGTTTTTGGTTCCAGCCTTAGGCAAACTTTTCTGCTGCAGGCATGTGGTTTTTATAAAAATAGGGTATGGGCATTAAAGATTTTATTTTTAAAAAGGATGCCCGTATCCTGCTCAATCTTGTTAACTAGCCTTTGGAGGGTTTCGGTTGAACCGCTTGAGTAAAATTTCACGAAAGTTTCTTTACCATTGTTGTTATAGGCAGGTTTAGCATTGGGCAGATGCATTTTGGCAAGTACCCTTGCTGTTTGCTTGGCCACAGAGGGCGCTGGATTAACTATAGTTATATCTTTTGGAATAATATCAGCAAGAGTTGGAATAAAAAAAGGGTAATGGGTGCATCCAAGAACTAGATGATCTATGTTTTTCTCTAGCATAGGGTCGATGTACTTCCTTAGAAGTACTTTTGCTTCGTGTGTATCGAATTTACCCTGCTCAACCAATTCAACCAATCCACTACCTACTTGGTACCATATATTAATGTTGGTAGCAAACTTTGATGTTGTTTCTTGGTAAAGCCTACCCTTAAAAGTGCCTTTTGTGGCAAGCACTCCAATAGACTTTGTTTTAGTGGCCAATGCTGCAGGTTTTACTGCGGGTTCCATGCCAACAAACGGTATGGGGTAGTGTGCTCTTAAATAGTCAATGGCAGCTGCCGTGGCGGTATTACAGGCAACAACAATTATTGAGCATCCTTGATTAATAAGAAACTCTGTGATAGCTTTCGAAAGGCGTATAATTTCACTTGACCCTTTGGGTCCATAGGGGCAATTAAGTGTATCGGCAAAATAGATATATGAACAATTTGGCAGAAGGTCTACAAGTTCCTTTAGAACGGTTAAGCCTCCGACGCCAGAATCGAAAACGCCAATTACATTCCTTTCCATTTATTGCCTGTTGTTTAATACAAAAACAGCCCAATCACCAGTGGCAATTGAGCTGTTTTATTACCTGTTGGCCACGTTACTTAACAATGCCTAATTCCTTTTTAACCAAGGGTAAAATATCGGTACTAGCCTTTGAAAAATAAACTACACCACCAGTGCTGGTATCAAAAACATAAATAAAGCCTTCTCGCTCAGCAACTGCTTTAATCGCTTTATCAGCCTTATCCATTAGTGGACGCATAACTTCACCCTGCATGCGTTGATAATCCTGTTGGGCTGTACCCTCAAATTCCTGTATGCGCTGTTGAAGTTCGGTTAACTCTTTCTCACGAGCATCGCGAATAGCTGGGGTGAGGGTTTCGCGGCGCTGTACAAAGTTTTGCACCTTATTGTTATACTCAACATGAAGTTCTTCAATTTGCTCCGAAAGGTCTTGTCCATATGCTTGAAGTTTCATTTCGGCAGTGTCGCGCTCTGGCATAACCATTACTAGTTCTTGGCCATTGATGTGAGCAAACTTAAGATTGCTCTGGGCAAATACGCTGCTTGTTGATATAAGTGTTATTGCAACCAGCGCTGTTGTTAATAGTCTTTTCATTTGTTGTAATTTTATTTGATTATGCAAAATTATAATTTAATTAGTTGTAACCAAGTTTTTGGAGAACTTCGTCACTTTTATCGTAACGGGGGTTTGTATATAGCATATTTGCCGAGCCAGCAGAATCAAATATTACGGCAAATCCTCCTTCTGTAGCAATTTCCTTTATGGTATTAAAAACCTGATCTTGAATTGGCTTAACAAGTTCTTCGCGTTTTTTAAAAAGGATACCTTCTCTGCCAAAATATCTCATTTGCTGTTCCTTAACGGCTTTTTCGCGTTGGATGATTTCTTCCTCCTTTTTCCGCTTCATTTCTGCAGTAAGCAATACTTTTTCTTTTTCAAAATCTTGAAACATTTTTTCAAGTTTTTGGTATTCTTCTTCTATTTCTGCTTGATATTGTGCAGCAACTTTATCGAGCTGTTCCTGAGCTGCTTTGTAAGTCGGAATTCTGCTTAAAATGTAATCTGTATCAACATAAGCAAATTTTTGTGCGAATGTAGCTGTTGAAATTAGCAGTATTGTAGTTAAGGTTAATATTATTCTTTTCATAGCTTTTTCTGTTTTTTTATTATACTATCGAAATCAACAACCCTGCCATTTGATGTTGAGGCTGTTTTAAAAAGTGTTAAAAGGTTTGTCCTATTGTAAAGTGAATCTGTCCTCTATGTGCTTCAGGGTCATGTGGTATTCTATCAAAACCATACCCCCAGTCAATACCAAGCATCCCAATCATAGGTAAGAATAGTCTTGCACCCACACCCGCAGAGCGATGCACGTTGAATGGGTTTAGGGTTCTAAATTCGTACCATGCGTTACCCGCCTCGAGGAATGTGAGTAAATATATGGCAGCTTGCGGCTGCAATGTGATGGGATACCTCATTTCAACAGTATATTTTGTATAAATGTTTGCCACCCGAACTTTAGATGCTGTTTGTTGTGGTGTTAGCGATCCATTGCCATAGCCCCTAAGGCCAATAGTTTCCTTTCCGTAAAGGTTGTAACCCGACATTCCATCGCCCCCTAGATCGAAGCCCTCAAATGGCGAGTAACTAATATCCTGATTGTAATACCCAAGGTATCCAAACTGTGCACTGGTAAAAAGAACCAGATCGCCTAGAAGTGATTGGTACCATTGTGCTTTTCCTGTCCATTTATGGTATTCAATCCACTTGTACTTTTCTGTAGGTTCAGTCACTTTAGAATAATCTTTACCGCTAATTAGCGAGTATGGTGGAGTTAGTTGTAGCGCTATGCTGAAGTTCGAACCATTTCTTGGGTAAAGTGGTTGGCTTATTGAGTTGCGCGATAAAACAGCCTTGTAACTAAAGTTATTAGATTTTCCATCGGTAAAGATAAAACGGTCGACCCAGTTTTTTAGGTTATAATTTTGATAACTAATCTCGTTGTAGAATGTAAACCAGTCATCGGGCCATTTTAATCTAGTCCCAATTCCAATTGATCCTCCTGCTACTTTCATTGAGTAATCGGCACTTTCGTAGAAGGAGGTTCCTCGAGGATTCTGAATGGTATAGATAACCGATAGTGAAAAATTAGTAGGCTTATTACCTCCTAACCAAGGTTCAATAAATGAGAGGCTAAATGCCTTATAAAAACTTCCGTTGCTTTGCGCTCTAAGGGCAAGCGTTTGGCTATCGCCAGAAGGAATTGGTCTCCATGCTTTTTTATTGAACATCCTGCCAATGGAGAAGTTTGAGAAGCGGATACCTACTGTTCCTACAAACATTCTTGCCCCCCAACCCCCTGAGATCTCTAATTGGTCATTGGCTTTTTCTTCAACTATATATGTAAGGTCTACTGTACCGTCAGTTGGATTGGGAATTGGCGTAACGACCAACTTTTCGGGGTCAAAGTGGCCAAGGTTAGCTAGTTCTCTAACTGATCGGGTGATTTTGGTTTTACTAAAGAGCTCGCCTGGCTTCGAAAAGAGTTCTCGTCTGATAACGTGTTCATGTGTTTTTGTGTTGCCCAGAATATTAACCCTGTTTATTGTGGCCTGACCTCCTTCGTAAATCCTCATTTCTAGATCGATGGAATCATTCTCAACTCTAACCTCAACGGGCGTAAGGTTGAAAAACAGGTATCCATCGTCCATATATGTTGTTCCTATAGAGTTATCGTCAATAAAGAGCCTTTCGTCAAGTAATTCTTTATCATAAACATCACCCTTTTTAATCCCAAGGATGAGATCGAGCGACTCGTCGGATAATTTAGAGTTGCCTACCCATGAAACATTGCGGTAATAATATTTTGGTCCTTCTTCAACAGTAATTTCAATACCTATGCGTTTTTCATTAATTGTGTATATGGAATCACCGAGAACTTGTGCATCTCTAAAACCGTTTTTGTTGTAGTAGTCTATAAGGGTTATCATGTCCTCATCGTAATCCTTTTCTATAAATTTCGATGCCTTAAAGAAATTAATGTCCCTACGCTTGGTTTTCTTCATTGCCTTACGTAGTTTTCTATCGCTAACCTCCTTATTCCCTTTAAAGTTAATGTCGCTGATACGAATTTTGGGGCCTTTATCAATAGCGAATTCCAACCTAACCCCATTGCCCATAACGGTATCGTTTTGCTGAAGGATATTGATGGATGTATTGAGGTATGCCTTAGCTCTATAATGGTTTTTTATTAGCCTTTTGGAGTTATCTAGCACGTTGTCAGTAGCTTGTCCGCCAACCCGGAGTTTAATAAGTTCCCTTAGATCTTTCTCTTCCCCCTTTTTTATTCCACTAAACTCAATTGCACTAATTCTTGGTAATTCTTGTAGAAAAATATCGAGGTAGATATCGTTACCCTCAATTTTTGTAGCCCAAACTTGTATGTCAGAAAAAAGCCCCTGATCCCATAGTTTATTAATGGCATTGCTAATTGTTTCGCCAGGTATGCTGATTTTGTCACCTAAATATAGACCGCTAATACTGGTTATTACATTAGTATCTAAAAACTTAATCCCCGAAACAGTTATTTCTTTGAGCGTGTATTCCTCAGGGTTGTTGTAGCTAAATGGTGAAGTTTGGCTAGTACCAGCAAGCGAAAGAAATAGTATTGCTAAAGTAATGAGGAGGGATTTTTGGATCATTTTAAATCTAATAGAGTGAATTTGCATTGGGATAAACGGTGTAATATGACCATTATTATTCTAAGTGAAATAGCTTTTTTTGCTGCACTTCAAAGTTGGGCAAATTTAATCAAGTGCATTATGCGAAGCAAGCTAAAATATACAAAAAAAAGACAATCAAGTCTAAAAAGATGCAATGTTTGCCAAAAACTAACCTAGTTGTTCACTTGTTTTGCCAAATCTTCTTTCTCTCCCCTGGAAATCAATAATTGCACCAAAGAATTCTTCTTTGCTAAAATCAGGCCAAAGAGCTTTTGTGAAATAGAGTTCCGCATAGGCTAGCTGCCACAGCAAGAAGTTACTAAGTCTATATTCTCCGCTCGTTCTGATTAGGAGTTCAGGGTCGGGTAGGTTGTGCGTGGATAGATACTTGGAGAATTTAGCCTCTGTAAGTGTCTCAATATCGAGTAAAGGGTTGTTCTTGATAAGTTTTTTTACTGCCTCAAGAATTTCCCAACGTCCGCTATAGCTTAGTGCAATGGTTAGGGTCATTTTGCTGCAACTCTTTGTTGCATTAAGGGCAGCGCTTATCTTTTTTTGCACGCTAATGGGCAGTTGACCAGTATCGCCAATGATATTTAGCTTAATTTTATTTTTTACAAGGTTGTCAAGTTCGTCATTAATGGATGTAATTAAAAGGGCCATGAGAGCCTCAACCTCCATTTTGGGCCTTTTCCAGTTCTCAGTGCTAAAGGCATAAAGGGTTAAGTATTCAATACCAATTTCAGCAGCGGCCTCAATGGTTGTTCTTACCGCATTGGTGCCACTTTGGTGCCCAAAAATACGTGGTTTCCCTTTCTGCATAGCCCACCGGCCATTGCCATCCATTATTATGGCTACATGCTTTGGCAGCCTCTCCCTGTTTATGCTGTTAATTAACGACATAAGATTGGTGGTTATTCGTAAGCGGGGCATAAAGCCCCTTTATTAACAAGCCGGAAAGATACTAAGAATCCTGCATATGCAAACCAATCGTTATTGTGAATTATAGATCTTGGCTTAATAGTTACATTGGAATACCCATCAATGTTATCGTTAAATGTTTTATGAAGCCTCCATTCTAAACCAATTGTCCACCGGTTAACTGGCGAATATTTTACGCCAATGCCCATTGGAATATGTGGGATAAAATCCTTTGAAATAATAGCTGCACCAATGCCTGTAAGAACATAAGGAGAGAACTTGCGGTATCGTGATATTTCTGAATTGAAAGGGAGGAAGCCAATTTCTATCATAGCTTCAACCTCAAGAATTGACTTACTGAATGCTGGAGTTTCTCCTGGGAGGTAAAAGTTTTCTCGATTATGGTTTCCTTTCACAAAACCATATAGACCAGAGAGCCTAATGGAGTAAAAATCGGATAAGTTTCTGCGAAAGAGTACTCCCCCAGCAGGGCTTGGCTGATAAAAATGCGTATTAGGGTTATAGTCACCCATGTAGTATGAAGTTCCTAAAGAAAAACCAATTTCGTTCCGTTCCTGAGCTTGAATGTTAAAAACAAGCGAAGCCAAGAGTAAGGTGCAAACAATATTCCTCATTAAAAAAATGTTGATTTAGAATAACTTTCTGCGCGGTATGCCGACATTACGCCTTTTGGTTTTTTGGATTTTGTAGTTAATCTTTATGTTAAGCGAGTAGAATATATCGTTAAACTTTGAGTATTGCGAATCGTAACCATCAAGCAAATTAGTTGTGGTAAGATGAAGTAGGAGTTCTGACCCTATTGATATTTGGGGCATAATTGCATACTTGAAGCCAATGCCTAAAGGTAATGCAATTGCGAACGACTTGCTTTCGTCAAAGTTGGGGGATACTGCCAAACTTTCTTGGGGGGTTACATTGAACAGCAGGGCACCAGCATTTACAGTAACATAAAGACTAAAGGGTTGTCGGTAATGCCTAAGCCCACCCCTCACTTGCATAATGGAGTAATGATAGTTCTCGTTGCTTTCGGGAATTATGTAGTACTCGGCTCCAATAGTAAATTCGTTTATTAAGGTTTTGAATGCGAAGTTTCTATTATCGTTTCTTGAATTTAGATCCGATTGGCTCAATGTCCCTAAGGAATAGGATACCCTTAGGTTGAGTGGTTTCATTATTTGATAGCGAGCACCCAAGGTAAAACCAGGCCTAATTTTAGAGAAATTAATATCCTTAATTCCTAAAAGTGACGATTCGGATGCGGTACCACCAATATCGCCAAAGTAATGTAAGCCTGAAATGCCACCGTAAAACTCAAGGGGAGCGGTTTTCCAGGATTGGGAAAGACCTAATCCTGACAGCATTACACCTGCTATAAATATTAATATTCCTTTCTTCATTAACTAACCATTTGTAGAACAAATATATGTATAAAATAAATGAAAATACAAAACTAAAATGATATAATGCTTACCAATACAATGCTGTTGTATAAAAGCAAGCAAAATGCAAAGAGATACCTAAGGTTCTAATGGTTCCTGCTATCGGCTCCCCACATTAGCTTATTTCGCAATGTTTCATAAAAACTTTTTCCCTTAAGCCTAACCACTCCAACATAAAAAGGTGCCTTACCTATGGAAATCTTCACGTTACTTCGTACTTTCATTGAACGCGAATCTAGCGACATTAGTATTTCTTCATCTCGAGATGACAACTCAAGAGTAAGGGTCGATTCATCGGGTATAACTAATGGTCTTACAGTCAGGTGATGTGGTGCTATGGGTGATATTATAAATGAGTTTGAATTTGGGCTAACAATAGGACCCCCAACGCTTAGCGAATAAGCAGTAGAACCAGTTGGGGTTGAAACGATTAGCCCATCAGCCCAATAGGTAGAAAGAAATTCATTATCAATATAAGCGTTTATGGTAATCATTGCTGTCCCCAATTTTTGTACGGTTATATCGTTTAGCGCAAAAGGGGAAGAACTAAACGGGTTGTTCTCCATGGTAAGCATGAGTGCGGAACGGTCTTCAACGGTAAAATCGTTGTTGTAGAGTTGTTCTATGGCGGAGGGGATATCATCGGATTGGATGTGAGCAAGAAAACCTAATCTGCCAAAGTTAATACCCACAACTGGAATCCTTGAATCTTCTACGTATGATACAGATTCGAGGAACGTGCCATCGCCGCCAATGCTTAGCATAAAATTAGCTAGGGGCTTAACCTCGGCTGGCGATTGGAACACCCCTTTAACTGAAGGTTTGTATCCGAGTGCATTCTCAAGAATTTTGTAGAATGGGGCAAAAACGATGATCTGGGTATCTCTTTTGCTGAACTCCTCTAGCAACAGCTTAATACTTTTAACGTGATTTTTTTCAATCCTGTTACCATATATTGCTATAACCATATTTAGTTGCTTTTATAGGTTTAGAAATGGGGTCCCAAAATGGATGAAAAACCCCTTTTCGCCCAAAAGATTAATGGAGTATTCCACTCTGAATACAGTGTCGTAATAGGTGTAAAGATATAATCCCATGCCATATCCATAAAGAAATTTTCCTTCAAAATCATCTGTTAATGTCCTTTGACCTGGTTTAACAAAACCTGTATCAGCAAAAATACTCCAAAATAATGAAACATGAGTTTTACTAAATTTTCCTTCAGGCAGAAATGCAAGGTTAATAACTTTTGCTTTAATTAATTGGTATTTAAGCGAGTTCTTGTTTAGGACAAAATTTTGACCATTGGTAGTGTAGTATTCCATCCCTCTGATATAATTTCTGTAACCAATGGCTTCATTGATGTAGTAGGGTAAATTATTTTCAGAGTTAAGCTGAACCGTGATATCGCTGCCCGTATAAAGGCGTTCTGTAATTTTTGCGTAGTAACCGGACCAAAGTTTTACGTTCCAGTTGGCAATACTTTCACTATTAAAAATTCCCTGACGGGCAATTTCAGCCTTGCCGAAATAACCTTCCAAAGGGAAAATCTTCGAATCTCTTTTGTCGTAAAGTGTTTCGTATTTTATCTGGCTATATAAGAATTTATTTGACGAGTTACCAAAGTAGTTAGGGTTTAGCTTGGCAATTGTATCTAATACGCTTGTATTAACCCATCCAATGGTCACAGATTGATACCAGTTGTGTTTTGGCCTGTATGTGTATGATATTGAGGTATTAAAATTTCTTTTGGCATCAGCACTACTAGCTGAGTAGTAAATCGGCTTGTTACTAACGCTTTGAAAGGGTACTTCATAGTTTGTTTGGTAGGATACAAGGCCCGAAATTCCATGTTTTTTCTGTTTGTCGAGATTGGGGGAGAAGTACTGTAACTTGATTTCTTTTCTATAGCCCCATATAAGTCTAAGTTTTACCTGTTCGCGTAAACCCCTAAAGTTATCAATTGTGAAACTAACCCCATAGTTTATTCTCGACAGATCCCCATCCTTGAAAAATGCGCTAAGATTACGGTGTGAATGTTCAAATATTGGGAAGGGCCAAAAGTACCATCGTTCTTCTACTACAACCTCAACCTGAAGATTACCGTTGCTTTTGTAGTTATGATTTATGTAAACGAAGTTAAAGAGTAGGGTGTTGTTTAGGTTTTGAATGCTTTGGGTTATGTTGTCGTTAAGTTCTGCTACACTTATTGTATCCTCTAACCTAAAAGTGAGTTCGCGGAGGATAATTTTATCATTCGTTTTTTTATTTCCTTTTATGGATATCTCCTCAATCATTAGAAGTCTCTTTTCATCCTTTGTGGCAAACGCGCTGGTGGCATTAAATAAATAGATTGCCGTAAAACAGATTTGGAAAAAAAAATTTAATGCCCAATGATTCATCCAGCGAACTATGTATTAAGGTATTTCATCAGAAGATTATACCTGTCTTCAAGAAGATCTTCTTCGTCATCGTGTTTCATGAACGAACCCAGCACGGTATAGTCATAACGGTTAAATGTTTGAATAATAGATGTAACATCAGTAACATTTAGTTTGAGCGTTAGCTCAATTTGGGTGGAGTTAGGGTGTGAGGTTATAAAACAGCCAAGTATTTTGGC
>CALGIR010000096.1 GCA_937915475.1 uncultured Bacteroidales bacterium | reverse complement strand
TTGCTCCGTACAGGCTTTTGAAAAAGTCCCCAAAATATCATCGGCTTCGTATCCTTGTTTTTCGAGAATGGTAATATTCATGGCGCGAATAATCTCCTTAATAATTGGCACTGCCGAACGAATATCCTCTGGCGTCTCCTGCCGGTTGGCCTTGTACTCGGGGTACAAATCGGTGCGAAAGGTTTTGCCCGATATATCAAAAGCCACAGCAATGTGGGTGGGATCGAACCGCTTTAGCGCATCGATCAGCGATTTGGTAAAACCAAAAATTGCAGAGGTATTCTGCCCCTTGCTGGTTTTAATGGGGCGATTAATAAACGCAAAGTAGGCGCGGTATATCAGGGCGTAGGCATCGAGAACCAGGAGTTTTTTTGACATAGCTAAGAGGATATTTCAATAATTATAAAAATAGGATACACGTGCAAAACCTAAAGGGTAATGCAATATCAAAAGTAAGAAATAATAATTTGCGACAAGTAATTTTTATCGAAAGCAGTAATAAGAATATGCCGTTTTTAAAGCCTACTGGTTATCGGAGGCAAACCACTCTGCATAGCTGGTGGCTGTTTCGTGTAGTTTAAGATGATGCAAACTAACCTCTTTAGGAAGTTGAGCAGAGATTAATTTTGCAATATAAACTAGAAGATTCTCACAGGTTGGTTGAAAATCTACTGGAAGAAGTTTTCCTAAAGGGATTTTATCTTTTAACGCAAAAAGCGGACTATCCTCGCAAACCAATAGCACATGGTCGAACCTGTCAAGTACCTCACGCTTAACAATCCCCTTTAGCTGGCCAAAATCCATAACCATACCACACTTAGGGTTTGTCTTATCAGCAATAGGAGTACCAATAACCGTAACCTCTAATCTATACGAGTGCCCATGAATGTTTTTACAGGGTCCATCGTATCCTTCCAGCACGTGAGCCATTTCGAAAGTAAACTCTTTGGTTAAACGAATTTTTGCCATATAATCTAGTTCACAAATTATTTAAGATGTAGAAAACGGTTGAAACAGAACGATAAAGAATGTAAATTACCTTATGGAGTACACTTACCTAAGCAATCAATTATCTTAGATAGATTGTCGTTTTTTAGAAAATAGAAGGTGTTTTTTCCCTCTCGTTTCGACGACAGTACTCCTTTATCCTTTAGTATTCCCAAGTGATGCGACGTGGTAGACTGCTCTATCTTAAGCCGTTGGTGTATCTCAGTAACCGACATCCTAACGCCATCCTCTAAAAAACTCAAAATAGCAATGCGCATAGGATGAGCCATCGCCTTGAGCATTCCTGCAGCATATTCTAAATCTTCAATCTTAATATCCTTAAGCTGACCCATAACTCTCTCATATTGATATAATACAAATATATAAATACTTTTATCATTTAGCCTATGATTAAACAATTTAGGCCAAAGTGAATAGGCAGATAATATGATATTATTGAAATACTACATTAGGTTTGTGTGAAAATCGGAATGCTTAAAATGAACTTTAACAAAAATTTATAGTTAATTTGCTAATAACTATAATTCTAAAAATGCAAGTTTGTGTTAAACCCCAATAGCATTAAAAAACCCGTTGCCAAAGAGATGAAGAAGTTTGAAGGCTACTTCGGCAGCGTTATGAAGAGTAAGGTTCCCCTACTTGGAATTATTACAAACTACATATACAGGCGCAAAGGCAAGCAAATTAGACCTTTGATAGTATTCCTGACTTCTGCAATAAATGGTGGAATAACGCAATCGACCTATGTTGCTGCCTCGATGATTGAACTACTGCATACGGCAACGCTAATTCACGATGATGTGGTTGACGAAGCCTATGAACGGAGAGGCTCGTTTTCCATCAATGCTCTTTGGCGTTCAAAGATTGCTGTGCTGGTTGGCGATTTCTTACTATCTAAAGGATTGCTAATTGCAGTTGAAAACGATGAGTTTGAACTGCTGAAACACATGAGCAAGGCAGTTAAAGAGATGAGCGAAGGCGAACTTATGCAAATTGAACGTTCGCGTAAAATGGATATTGACGAGGAGACGTACTTTGAGATTATCAGAAAAAAAACAGCAACGCTAATTGCCTCATGTGCAATAAACGGTGCTCAAGCGGCAAACGCATCGCCCGAGCAATTGGAAAACATGTATAAATTTGGCGAAAACCTGGGTATTGCATTTCAGATTAAGGATGATATATTCGATTATGAACCCCAGGGTATAATTGGCAAACCAACAGGGAATGATATTAAAGAGAATAAGCTAACCCTTCCAATAATATACGCGCTCACCAGAGTAGGCAAGGCAGAACAAGTGAAAATTCGTTCGCTTTTGCGCAAGAGCAAGCACAGTGCGAAAGCAGTTGACGAGATAATTCAGTTTACCAGAACCAATGGAGGGGTTGAATATGCTTCGGAAAAGATGCACTCTTACGCTCAGAAATCGCGAGTTATACTAGACACATATCCAAATTCTCCATACAAAGAATCACTAAATAATCTAATCGACTATATAGTCACCCGCAAGAAATAAACTTAAATTCAGGATGAGCATACTCGATATTATTCTCTTAGCATTTTTTATTTATGCTGGTTTTAAGGGATTTCGTAAAGGATTTATTCGACAGGCTGCTGGGCTTGTTGGCTTAATTATTGGTATTTGGGGCGCCATTCGTTTTTCTGAGTTTACCGCTGGTTTACTAACAGAACACTTTTCTATCACGACAAAATATCTTCCCTTAATTGCATTCGCAATCACGTTTGCAGCGCTCGTAATCGCAATTCATTTTATTGGAGTTTTGTTAGAGGGCATTGGTAACCTAGTCTTTTTAGGCTTGGTTAACAAGCTGCTGGGCACTTTATTTGGCATACTAAAAACAGCACTAATATTTAGCGTTATCTTACTGCTTATAAGTAAAGTAAGCGATAGGGTAAAGATTATCCCTGACGATTTTGGACAAGATTCGATTCTGTACAATCCAATAAAGAAAATAGCCCCTTCAATATATCCGTACCTAAAGTTTGATGAAATAAAAGGTACACTTGAGGATACATTCACACAAGACAAGGATAATATTGAGATTTAACATCAATAACAGTTCAGTTTTCTTATCTTTGCCAAAATTTTTTGTATATGAATTTCGTTAAAGAGCTTGAATGGCGAGGCATGATTCACGATATAATGCCTGGAACTGAGGAACTACTTCTAAAGGAGATGAACACAGCTTACGTAGGAATAGACCCCACCGCCGACTCGCTCCACATTGGGCACCTAGTATCGGTAATGATGCTTAAGCATTTTCAACGCTGTGGCCATAAGCCAAT
>CALGIR010000095.1 GCA_937915475.1 uncultured Bacteroidales bacterium | reverse complement strand
CGATCTGTATTCCTAAGCGGTCTATCGGGTGCTATGTTCCACGATCAGGCATTGTCGATAAGCATAGGTCTAAGCGTATCGTTCTTTGTATCAATAACACTACTGCCAACCGTTTACTACCACCTAAACCTAAAAGGAGCATCTAAATGGAAACCCAAACCCGGTATCATATCACTTGAACAAAGTTACGAATCTGGGTTTAGATTTATTTTTCGCAGGCGTAGGCTATCGCTTCTAGTTTGTGTGGTAATTATTGCCCTTATCCCCGTTATTTTTAAAACCATAGAAAAACGCCAGATGCCCGAGCTAACCCGAATTGAAACCATTGCTAATATTTCGTGGGGTAGCAACGTAAGCGTTGACGAAAACATTAAACGCTGCTCGCAGCTACTAAGCACAATTAAAAGTGAACTCGACGAGTCTGCCTTCTTTATAGGCCAGCAACAGCTACTACTCGCCCGTGGAATGGATATGGGCGAAAGTGATGCAAGCCTATACCTTCGGTTTAACCGCAGCACATCCATTGATAATATAAACTACTTAGTGGACACATGGGTTACGACCCATTATCCCGATGCTACACTAGGTTTTGCCTTTGCCGAATCGGCTTTCGAGAGAATATTCCCCGCCCCCCAAGCTGACCTTGTGGTTAAGGTTACCGGGGGCGAAGGTGAGTTAATACCCTCAACCAAAACGATTAACGGATTAGTCACTCAACTCCAACAGCAATTCCCACAAATATCAATTGAAACGGTTCCCCAACAGCTACAACTTCATCTGATGCTTAATCCCGAAGCATTAACCCTTTATAATATTAGCATTGCTGAGGTTAAACAGGCTCTTGAGGTGGCCATGCAGAGTAACCGTGTGGGGCAACTAACCTATGAGCAGCAAGTACTTTCCATAATTTTCGGCAACGAGCCTCAACGCCTACATCAAATGCTAAACCAGATAACTGTTATGAATTCTCAGAAGGTTGAGATTCCAATCAGAACGGTTATTCACCAAACAGAGCAATCGGGGTTCAGAAGCATCTTTGGCGATTTTAGCAACGCTTTTATCCCTTTAAAGCTAAACGGTACAGATTTGGATATTAACAATGCACACAGGTATCTGAACGAAATAAACCATAACAATCAAAATTTTAACCTAAACTTTAGTGGCGACCTGTTTAGCTCGAAAAAAATGGTGTGGGAGCTAATTGGTGTGCTGGCAGTCTCAATCCTACTACTTTACTTTATCCTTGCCGCCCAATTCGAATCACTTTTACAGCCTCTAATAGTATTAATTGAGTTGCCAATTGATATTGCTGGTGCATTGGCCATAATATGGTTATTTGGTGGTACGCTAAACCTAATGACCATGATAGGACTCGTGGTTATGGGGGGTATTGTTGTAAACGACTCCATACTAAAAATTGATACCATAAACCGACTACGTAAAGACGGGCTAGGGCTTATGGAGGCAATATCCGAAGGAGGAAAGCGCAGGCTTAAACCCATTGTAATGACTAGCATAACAACAATACTGGCACTTGTTCCCATACTAATTGGACACGATTTAGGTTCGGAGTTACAACAACCCCTTGCCGTAGTAACTATTGGGGGAATGGTTATTGGCACCCTTGTAAGCCTTTACTTTGTACCGCTCATTTACTGGTGGCTGTACCAAAAACAGACAAAATAGTATACACCAATACTTTAGGGCAGGTAATTCTACAAAGTTTATGCTATCCCGAAATCCAACCCATATTAGCTACAGATTAAGGATAAGGGCTGTGCAGCAGCTTTTCAGTTCCATACTTCCGAGTGCGTCAAAAAGTCGCAGCCGGACAGGATAACAACAGAACCGCGACTGCCAGTAATACTTCAGCATAATAGCACAAAAACTACAGTAACAAATTGCATACTTAATAAGCACAGGACACACAAACCAACCGACTTTATTCTACCAATCGAACTCAGATTAGTGGATATGTCCTATCTTTGTGCTTTGTAAAATTATAGAACCTATTAATATGGATTTTGAAAAAGAATTGACAGAGAGAAGTGGCTCAAAGTGTGAGCTGTGTGGTGCAGCTAACAATCTGACCTCCTTTGAGGTAACCCCTCCAAGAAATAACAATGCTGATGATTTTGTGATGGTTTGTGGCACTTGTGATGAACAGCTAACCGACCCAGAAAAAATAAATCCAGTTCACTGGCATTGCTTAAACGATAGCATGTGGAGAT
>CALGIR010000094.1 GCA_937915475.1 uncultured Bacteroidales bacterium | reverse complement strand
TGTTGTTCCATCCCATGAGGTTGCGTTGGGATTTGCACCAACGTCAATCAATCTCCCTACATCTTTAATATTACCTGAATCGGCTTGAACTAAAAGCTGAGAATCTAAGTTTTCTTGTAGTATCTGTAAAATATCGCTGTTAATTTTCTCTTGCCCAATGGCCACTAGTCCTAATAACTGAAATAGTACGATAAGTAGTCTAGAATAGTAATTCATTTTAACAGTACTAAGTGTTTATGGGGTTGATAACGATACTGGAATAACTTGACCGTTAAAGTACTTACTGCCATTTAAGGCAAAATCAGTAATAAAGTTGGCCATTTCACTTGGCATAACAGGTGCGTTGTAGTTGGGAAATGCTTTTGCGAGCATTTCGGTTTGTACTGATCCTAGAGCAAGACAGTTAAAACTGATATCAATATCCTTATATTCTTCGGCTAAACACTCGGTTAGGCAGGCAATGGCAGCCTTAGTAGAAGAGTAAACCGAAAGTCCAGGAAACTTAACGCTACCCTGAAAGCCACCCATGCTGCTTATATTTACAACATGCGCTTTAGCATTCAATATGGGCATTAAGGCTTTGATTAGTTTTACCGGACCGGTAAAGTTTACATCTATCATTGTCGCTATTTCAGTGCTCGATAAATTATGAAACGGCGCATTAACCAAGTGCCCAGCATTGTTAATTACAATAT
Organism: uncultured Bacteroidales bacterium; assembly: GCA_937915475.1. Lineage (GTDB taxonomy): Bacteria > Bacteroidota > Bacteroidia > Bacteroidales > Tenuifilaceae > Perlabentimonas. Next base: position 11,791 of record CALGIR010000094.1, on the reverse strand, counting down.
CAATATTTTGCACATACTGTTTAATAATGGGTATTAAAGTATCCTCAAATGGTTCTTTTGCAGATAGATCAAAAGGAATTGGATAGAGGTGCGCCTCAACATTTTTTCTAATGCATGCGTTTTTCAAATCCTTTAATTTTTTGGCATTTCGCGAAAGGGCCAGTATATTGTGGTTTCCTATTTCTGCAAAGCGTTTGGCTAGTTCGAAGCCAATGCCACTCGACGCTCCTGTAATTATAATGTTCATAGTTTGGTCTTTAATATCAATCTGATATTGTTATATTTACAGATTGCTGTTAGATTAAAACATATGGAATTTAGCTGTAAATCCCAACAAATATCATTCCATATATGTTTAGTATAGGCATCATTTAATAATGGTGCATTAGTAATAAGCCTTGTTAAATCTAAGCAAAGATATTATTTCTAAGATAGAATATTTTTTACATTTTAAATATTTCCCGTAATGAATATTTCCAGAAAACTAATGCTAATTATTGTTTTGTTTATGGCATTGCTTGCTAATGGACAAGAACGGAGTGAGCCCAAAAGATTCTCTGAAAAGTTATTTTTTGGGGGATCCCTTGGATTATCCGTGGGTCATGTTACTCAAATTGATATTGTGCCAGTTGCAGGTATATGGATTATTCCGCAGTGGTCGCTAGGCATTGGGGGAAGATATTCTTACTATAGTCATAAAGGATACGTAGTTGGAGGGCCAAGTAGCCCATACCGAACGCATATTTGGGGTGCATCTGCATTTTCTCAAATTGTTCCAATTCCCGATTTTAGTAAGGTATTGCCTGTGAATATTAAAGGGGGAATTCTGTTTCATGCGGAGTATGAGCGATTGCTTATCGATAGGCAGAGGATTAACCCCTTCACAACCTCATCGCAGGGTAAAGCATGGGTTGAACTGTACCTTATTGGGTTTGGCTACAGGCAGCGCCTTGGAGAGAAAGCAGCACTAAATATTATGCTACTTTGGGAGGTTTCGAAAAGTAGCTTTTCTCCTTATCCGCAAAACCCAATGTTAAGGGTCAATTTCACAATCTAGTTTAATATCGTATAGTAAAAGTTATTTCGTCATTGGCTTTAAGGCCAACTTGTAATGGTATGGCCACAGGTTCTTGCAATCTCAAACTATAGATATTTCTCAAAGCGCAAACATGCATTGTTTCCTTTGATTTTTCAGCGATTTGGTGGATGTGTTTTGTGGGAGGGTTTGCTATCAACTTTTTATGAAAACTAATAGCAAACCAAAACCAATTAATTCTCCCCAAAAAATCTTTTTACTTCCGACTCAAAGGCTCTGTCCACTGCTTTCCCATCGCGAGTTTTAGCTAAGCCGCCACCGGCAGTTTCCTTATAATCATGATGCAGCTTATCGCCTACCTCTTTCATAGTGAGTATAACCTCGTCGGGCGAAACGAACGACCTAACTCCACTCAAAGCCATTAACGATGCACTAATGGCTACCGATGCAAAAACACCGTTACGCTTAACACAAGGAACTTCAACTAGGCCGGCAACGGGGTCACAAATTAATCCCAAGGAGTTCTTTATTGCCAAAATAAATGCTTGAATTATTTCTTGTGAACTGCCGTTTTCTAGGTATGTAAGCGCTGCTGCTGCCATAGCTGCACCAGTTCCAACCTCTGCCTGGCAACCATAATCGGCACCGGCGGTGGTTACATCATTAAAGAGTATCATCCCGAGAAATCCTGATACTAGGATTGACTCAAGTATCTTTTTCCTATCGGGTTTTACAATTTCAGAGTAAGCCTGAATTACACCAGGTAGAATTCCGCATGACCCAGCAGTGGGACAGGCCACAATTACCCCACACTTTGCGTTTACTTCGTTCACTGCTACAGCGTAGGCTGCTGCTCTACCGTAGATATTATCAAAAAGCGAGTTCTTTTTAACAAACTTATTGATTCTGGAAGCATCCTTTCCGGTTAGCTTTAACAGTGAAAGTTTTTTGCTCTTTATTCCCTTCTTAACTGATGCTTTCATTATCCGCCAGTATTCAGCAGCCCTTATTAGTGTTTCCTCGGAGCTAGTTCCTTGTAGTTTCGACTCTACTTCTAAAACAACATCTATTAAGTTTTTCTTCTCTTTGTAGAGGTAGTCGTCAAGTTCCTCAAATGAGTTGAATGGTGTACTATAGTCTGGTTTGGCCTTTGCAGATATTTTCGCAATGGCAGGAATTAGTACTGCGTTTTCAACTTTCTTTGCGTCGGATGGCTTTAGTATATCTCCATTGTGATAGTAGAATTCTTCTTTCCCAGTAAGGGGTGTTGCTAGTCTGGTATTCAAATATCTAATTTCAACATTCCCTCCACCAATGGAGAATCCTGTAATGGTGTATTTGTCCGATTCAGTGTATACAACTATCTCTGCAATGTTATTATTATTTTCATTTTTATACTTGGCTTCTTCCTCAATCAGGCCTTTTTTATACCCTGAAAAGGAGACGACGGTTCCTTCTAGGTCAATTCCGTTTTTAGAAAGGAAAGCAGGGTCACCATGCTGTAACATTTGGGGGTGATCGGGAGCAAGTCCCCATAATCCGCCTCCAATTGCCGACGGGGTATAGTGACCAGGGCCTGTGTCGCGGAACGAGGCCAATAGCCGGACTTCAACGGATTTAATTTTTTGCGCATCAAATTTTGTTTTTGCAATAATAATATTGCGAGCAATATGTCCTATTTTATTGGCTCCTGCAGTGTGCGAACTCGATGGCCCTACCATTGATGGCCCTACAATATCGAACACGCTCATTGGTTTTATGTATTGATGTAGATAACGTTCAAAATCGTCCTGCAGCGATTGAATATCTGCCTTACTAATAACTTTTTCTATGGTACAGTTAATGATGTAGAGCGATTTAACTTTCTTGTCGCGCTCCTTTATGTACCAAAGTTCCATGTACTCTGGGAAGATGTTGTGTCTTTGGAATGTTTCAATAATATTGCGTATAACCGTACCTTTTGCCGAATTTATATTTTTAATAACAATGGATGTTTTGTTGCCGGTTTCTGCCTGGAATATGAAACTCTTCCCACCGTTCTTCATTTCAGCAATATTATCCTTAATGTCGGGGAGACTAACCTTTGCATGGCTAACCGATGTTATATCATTGTAAAAAACGGTTAGCATATAGTTATTCTCTCTGTTACTAATGATACGATATAGGCTATAAGGTTGATATTTATAGGGCTTTAGCGATAAAAGTGTTTTTTCTAATTTGGAGTGATTAAATTCGTGAAGAATACACTCCTCTAGTTCTTCCTTATGCCTAAAGGACTTTTGGGTTTGCTTGTTTGCAATACGCTCCTCAACAATATCAATGCAGTACCCTATTTCTGATTCTTGAAAGCAATTGTCGATTGATATGTTTACTGGTGTGTTTATGGTTTGTTCCATTCTTTTTGAATTAGTAGTTTGTTGATTATGTGCTAATTGTATTTAATCAATAAATGTATCTTAATATTAGGGTTTCTGTTCTCGTTCCTTCTGTTAATCTGGAATAAGTAAATTAACCTTTTTCAGTATGCAAGTTAAGTTGTATAATTTACATTATGTGGTTATTTTATTCATATTTATCGCGGTATATATATTGATAAATAAAAACAGTAAATCCGTGGTTTTGTGTTGGGTGAGGTAATCTGTTTAAAAGGCACAATCTATTGGGACGGGGAAATTACCGCTTGCAGGTCGATTTTTCGTTTACTTGCGGATTGCAATTAACAGCGTTACGCATAGAATAACAGGTTTTGGAAGGAAACCTTAGGCTTTGTTAAACAATGATGATCTTTTAGTGAAAAAACGGGGAACCTAATATTATCGTTTCGTAAAGTTGAAAAGGAGATTGGCTAAAAGTAGAAGTTAAGGCCACCTCCAATCAGGCTGCCAGCAGGGTCGGTAAGGCCAATTTCGGCTTCAAAAATAAAACTAACATTGTTACGCAAACCAACCTCAACGCCAATAGGTAACCAAAGAAGTAACTGAGTTTTGTTTTTAGGGAAGTCGATATCAATATCGGCACCAGTAAAAATATTAACATCTTTTCTTATGGGGAAGGTGGCGTTGAGAGTAGCATCAATGCCAAATATGTTAGAGTTGTGCGCCCCAACAGCCACTGAAAGAAGCCTGGTAATAGCAAATTCAATATTGGCACCAAAATAGTTGCTAGGGCCTAATACACCAAGGGTAAGGCCAAGGTCGATGCCATTAGTAATACCAGCACCACCATGCAGAAAAAGAATAAAATTGCCACTGCCCTTAATTTGCACCGCGGGTTCAATTCCCAAAGAGAAGTGCTTGGGCTTAAGCGTTTGCCCGGTGTTGAAAACTTGGGAGGTTGCGGTTAATGAAATTATCATAGCAAGAAAAGCAGTTAAGAATTTTTTTGTCATTTTTGTAGTTAAATTATTACAGACACAAAAAAACAAAAGATTTTTAACCTTTCCATTTTAATATTCAAGAAAAAACCAAAAAATAATTAATTTTAGGGTATAAAAGTTTGATAGGGTTGAGTTAAATTTGGTGGGATAGAGAGCAAAATATGAAAAGATTCAGTTTAAAATGCAATGTTTTATTAATTAGCCTTTTGGCTTTTATGTGCATAGAACTTAATGCGCAACCCCGTAATTATACGACCAATAATAAAAGAGCCATAGCAAAGTATGAAGAGTCGCAAAGAGCCTACGATAGGTTCAACTATAGTAATGCCGAGAAATTTTTACTTGAAGCCATAAAATATGACGACAGGTTTATTGAAGCTCAGCTTATGCTGGCTCAGGTTTATCAGGTATCTCAACGACCCGAGGACGCTATTGTTGCCGCAGAGCGAGCCATTGAAATTAACCCTGGGTTTTTCCCTCATGCCCATTACAATGTGGGCAATTTGCTCATGGCAAGAGGTGAGTATTCTAGAGCCCTAGTGCATTACCAAAATTTCTTAACATTTAATAATATTAAAGAAGAGACCCGCAAACTCGCAGAATTACGCTTAAAGAGCTGCGAGTTTGCACTTCATGCCATTGAAAACCCTGTTCCCTTTGCTCCAGTTAATCTGGGTTCAAACGTAAATAGCAATATGGACGATTATTGGCCTAGTCTTTCGGCTGATGAGAATACGCTAGTAATTACTGTGAATATTCCTAAAGACCCTACTTTAGGTGAAACCTATGGAAATAGGCAAGAAGATTTTTTTATTACAACCCGCGATGACCAGGGCCAATGGAAACCAGTTCGCAATATTGGAGCTCCAATCAATACACCACAGTTTAACGAGGGAGCACAATCACTTACGGCCGATGGTAAAACCATGTACTATACAGTTTGCGATGGGCGATGCAATATCTATGTAAGTAGCCTAAAGGAACATGGGCAGTGGGGGAGACCTGTTAAGCTTCCAGAGCCACTCAATCTCAGTCACTCTAGCGAGAAGCAGCCCTCAATCTCACCCGATGGTGCCACACTTTATTTTGTGAGCGACAGGAAGGGAGGCTTTGGTAGTTTCGATATTTGGCGATCGACAAAAATTGATGAGCACAGATGGTCCGATCCTGAAAATTTAGGCGAAACAATTAACACTCCCTACCTTGAGCAATCGCCTTTTATCCATTTTGATAATCAGACCCTCTATTTTTCATCCAATGGCCACGCTGGGATGGGGGGGCTTGATATTTTTATGACCCGTATGCTTAGCGATACCACTTGGGAAGAACCTGTAAATCTGGGCTATCCAATTAATACGCATATGAATGAGGATGGGCTTATCGTTAATTCCAAAGGCACTAAGGCATATTTTTCCTCTGAGATAAACCCTGAGTCAGGTCGCGATATTTATTACTTTGACCTACCAGCTAGTATTAGGCCTATCCCCTCATCGTATATTAGTGGAACTATAACCGATGCTAAATCGGGTTGGCCTTTGCAGGCTAAATTTAGCCTAGTTGATATTGATGAGAATCAGACCCTAATGGAGAGCCAATCGACTGTCAAGGGCAGTTTTTTTCTCTGTATTCCCACAAACAGGCAGTATGCCTTCTTTGTCTCAACTCCTGGATACCTGTTCCATTCCGATCATTTTAACCTAAAGGGTATCCACTCAGCTGCCAATCCATTTCAAAAAGATGTTGAGTTAGTGCCCATTAAGGTTGGCGAGACCATGGTGATGCGGAATGTTTTCTTCGAAACGGATTCGTACGAGCTAAAATCCCAATCACTTGTAGAATTGGAGAAACTGCATGAATTGCTAAAACTTAATCCCACTATGAAGATTGAGGTTGGCGGTCATACCGATAATGTTGGGTTAGCAAGCTACAATCTAGTTTTATCGGAGAATAGGGCACAGGCAGTTGCCCAATTCCTAATTAAAAAGGGTGTGGGTACCGATAGAATATCATCGAAGGGGTACGGCTTAACCATGCCCATTGGCAATAACGCTACCGAGGTTGGTCGTGGATTAAACCGGCGGACTGAAATACGTGTTATAGAACTATAGATGCTTTTTGCACTAACATCCATGCTTATAGAGCACTCTGCTTTATAACACCCTTACTACAAGTGCATCTTTTTAAAAAAACGTTTCCTTTGTATTGCAGCGTAGGCATTAATGTTTTGTGTCTTGTGTTTTGATATTAAGCAGCGTAAGCCAAAGATGATAATAAATTTTAAATCGCCCTATGAAAGCAATCTTAAACCATCGGTCAATTCGTAAGTATAAATCCACTCCTATTGAAGAGTCGCTACTAAATGAGATACTCAACGCAGGAGTTAGAGCGTCAACTACTGGAAACATGCAGGTTTACAGTATTATTGTTACAACTGATCAGGAGGTTAAAAAGCAACTATTGCCTTGCCACTTTAATCAGCCAATGGTAACGCAAGCACCTGTGATACTCACTTTTTGCGCAGATTTTAATCGATTTAATAAATGGTGTGTACAGCGCAATGCTAAACCTGGTTACGACAATTTCCTTTCGTTTTTCACAGCTGCAATCGATGCGTTACTGGTTGCACAGAATGTATGTATTGCTGCCGAAGATAATGGTTTAGGCATTTGCTATCTTGGAACCACAACCTACACCGCCGATAAAATTATTGATGTACTTAAACTTCCCAAAGGCGTTGTGCCTGTAACAGCTTTAGCTATTGGCTATCCCGATGAGCAGCCTGAACTAACCGATAGAATACCTTTAGCGGCGGTACTACATCGCGAAATCTATCAGGATTACTCTGCAGGTGATATCGAGCAGATTTATGCAGCAAAAGAAGCCCTGCCTTTAACCAAAAGTTTGCTTGAGGAGAATAAGAAGGAAACGTTAGCCCAAATATTTACTGATATCAGATACAATAGAAAGGACAATGTTTCGTTTTCAAAGGTACTACTAAAGGTATTGTCTGATCAAGGCTTTATGAACAATGAGATGTAGCTAAATAGTTTCCTAATAGCAAAGCACACCCTAGAAGCAAACAAATCTTCGGTGTGCTTTTTTTGTAGAATCATGATCCGAAGTTTTTCAATATCGATTCTGTTTATAGTGTTCGCTACCCTGCAAGGTTTAGGCCAGCGGGTAACTGGCGAGATAGTATTTTCGGATGTTGAGAATACACAGAAGTGTTTTAATCGTTTTGACGCAAACGACACCCTATCAATTTATAGTGCATTTAATAAATGCCTATCAAAAACACTCGGCAATGGTTATTTAGAGGCGAGGATCGATTCTGTATCTATTGGTAACAGTCGTGCATTAGCCTATGGATATATGGGCGAAAAATATATGTTCGAGAGATTTGAGGTAGATAGCATCTCTGCCAAAATTTATTCGAAGGCAGGTATCAACCTAAAAGCAATTAGGCGAGGCGAACTTTCACCCACCACATTCAATAGCATATCACACAAAGCCATTGAATACCTTGAGAATAATGGTTGTCCTTTTGCATACGTCGATTTTACTGACGTGGAAATTAAGAATAACAAGGCAAGCATTACAAGTAGCATAACCCTTGGGCCTAAAATTATTCTCGATACCATATACATTAAAGGAGATGCAAGGGTAAAGAGAAGTTTTATTGAAACCCACTTGCGATTTGATAAGGGGAAACCCTATAACCATAAGATGGCAGCGAAATTGGATCAATTAATTAATCAATTAGGCTTTATTGCAACCATAAAGCCCTCAGAGGTTGAGTTTATTCCTGGTAAAGCTCGGTTATTTACCTATTTAACGAATAAGGCAGCTAGTCATTTTTCGGGCGTAGTGGGATTCTCGTCAGGGGAAGAGGGCAAAAAGGGCTTGCAGTTAACAGGCGACGTAAACCTTAGGCTTGTGAATGGCTTTAAGAGGGGCGAGACAAACACACTAAAGTGGCAAGCAATGGGCGAGGGTTATCAGCGTTTGAAGGTTGCAACAGCATGGCCTTATGTTTTGGGCTCGGATATTTCAATCAGCGGATCGTTTAACCTTCTAAGGCGAGATACTTCATACATGAATATTAATCCACAGCTGGGGGTTAACTTCCGGTTATCGTCAGGGAGTAGGGTTGGGCTAGGAGTTAACTATAAAAGTTCGGTAACATCAACCCCAGCTTCAGCTCAAATTTCGGGCTATAGCACCATGCTTTATAACGTTAGCTTTGGTTCGGCGCAGGAAGGGAATGAATTGTTTCCCGTTTCGCAGTTTTACCATTCAACCGCTATTGGGGTAGGGAAAAGGAGAGTTGACAATAGTCAGCTTTCTACAGAGAATAGAATCAGAACGCTTGGAGAGGTAAGCGTAATGCTCGAGAGTTATATCCCATTTTTGTTTAACAAGTTCGTTTTGCATAACAAGGTGCAGGCTACAGCTATGGAGTTTATTGGGAGTAAGGCTGATATCATGGAGAATGAAGCATTCCTTATTGGAGGTGCATCTACCCTTAGGGGATTTAATGACGAATCAATTCTTGCTCGGCACTATGGCATTGCAACGGTTGAGTTGCAGTACCGTATGCAAAATACCCTAAATATTTTTATCTTTTCCGACTTTGGTTATGCTTCGTATAGTTCACTTGGCACATGGGGCAAAGCCTATCCTTGGTCTGTAGGGGCAGGTGTTCAGATTTTGACAAAGGGAGGTATTTTTAATTTAACCTATGCTTTAGGTAAGGGGTTTGGACAGGAGTTGAGCATGAAAAACGCAAAGGTACATGTTGGTTATTTAGCCGCATTTTAATTCTTGCCTTTCGATTTGTTTATTTTAGCCCCTCTGCGGTTTTAAAATATATTTAGTCAAATAATTTGGAAAAAAGGTAGATTAGTCATACTTTTGCACCTCGTTAAAACAATTCAACTTTATAAAAGGCATGATAATAATACCGATTAAAGAAGGCGAGAATATCGAGAGAGCCCTAAAGCGTTTCAAGCGCAAGTTTGAAAAAACTGGAAGAATGAAAGAGTTACGCTCACGTCAAGCGTTTCATAAACCTTCAATTCTGCGTCGCGAAGCTTTGAAAAAGGCCATTTACGTTCAGAAACTTCAACAGAAAGAGGAGTAAGTTTTTTGTCTTGGGATGCATCAGGCAAATCTGCCTGATTTCTTTTGGGGTTTATTATGTAAATCACTATATTGCATCCAATGAATATGCTTACAAAATTCCTTAGATATCTTCAGATTGAGCGAAATTATTCTGTCCAAACTATCCGAGCATACGGTGATGATTTGAGGCAGTTTTTTGCTTTTTGTGGATTGAACCCAGATTCTGACGATTTATCATCAATAAGCCATCGCACTATCCGTGCATGGCTTTCTTCGTTGCTAAGCGCTAATATTTCCGCTCGTTCTGTTAATCGTAAGTTATCGTCGCTGCGTTGTTTTTATCGGTACTTACTAAAGAATAAGGTTATAACAGTTAATCCTCTGCTAAAAGTTGTAGCTCCCAAGACAACCCAGAATTTACCATCTTTTTTAACTAAGGTCGAGGCATCAAGAATGATTGACTCTATAGAGTACCCTGAGGGATTTGTTGGCTTACGTGATTTGATGGTGATGCAACTTTTTTATTTTACGGGCATGAGGGTTTCCGAAATGACTACCCTTAAGGTGGATGAAGTTAATCTTAGGTCGTTAACTATTAAAGTGCTTGGAAAGGGAGCAAAGGAGCGAATAGTACCCATTCACCCAGTTTTAGCAACATTGCTCGAAGATTATATTGCACAGCGAAACAAGTTGGTTTCGATAAACCAGGTGCCCTACTTAATTGTTACAAATAAAGGAGACAAGCCTTACCAACAGATGCTTTACAGAATTGTAAGAAAATATCTATCAATGGTCACCCCTCTTGAAAAGAGGAGTCCCCACGTTCTTAGGCATACCTTTGCAACTCACCTTCTTGATGAGGGAGCCGACATAAATGCTATAAAAGAACTTTTGGGGCACAGCAATTTAACAGCAACACAGATATATACGCACACAGGAGTTGACAAACTTAAAAAAGCATACAAGCAGGCACACCCAAGAGCCTGAGTAAATATTTCAAACACTAATAAAGGAGGGTAATTACTATGGACGTAAAAATTCAATCGATTAAGTTTGACGCTGACCAGAAACTTGTTGAATTTATAAACAGTAAGGTAAGCAAGTTGCAGCGTTTTTCCGATGCCATTATCGGCGCCGAGGTTTTCCTAAAAATAGAAAATACCCAGGAGGAGGAGAACAAAAGCGTAGGAGTTAAACTTTTGATACCGGGGAACGAACTATTTGTTGAGCGTAACGCCAAAAAGTTTGAAGAGGGGTTAGATGAATGTATCGAAGTGTTAAAAAGGCAGGTAAAAAAACATAAAGAGAAGCAAAGAGGTATATAGTTTGTCTTAATTATAATATAATCTATTTCCCCCTTTGTTAAGTACACCAAGCACTTAGGATGCGCATATTAGTGAAGGGGGCGTTTTTTTTGAATAATTTAAAATATTATTTGGTGGGTAAATAAAATATTAATACATTTGCCAACCGATTTCAGAAGGGTACAACCTTTGGAAATAGCAAGTTTTAAGCAAGTTGCCGATGTAGCTCAGTTGGTCAGAGCAGCTGATTTGTAATCAGCAGGTCGGGGGTTCGAATCCCTCCATCGGCTCAAGAAAATGTAGTGTTCTTTACTTTAATGAGACATTGGGGGAGATACCAAAGTGGCCAACTGGGGCAGACTGTAAATCTGCTGGCGTACGCCTTCGTAGGTTCGAATCCTGCTCTCCCCACTTTTTGGAAAGAATTTACGCGGGAGTAGCTCAGTTGGTAGAGCATCAGCCTTCCAAGCTGAGGGTCGCGAGTTCGAGTCTCGTCTCCCGCTCTAACCAAAAGCCGATGTAGCTCAGTGGTAGAGCGCTTCCTTGGTAAGGAAGAGGTCATGGGTTCAACTCCCATCATTGGCTCAAACACTATCATTTTTTTCGATAATCAATCTTTATAAGTCTAATTAATTTAACAAACTGGAGTCATGGCAAAAGAAAAATTTGATAGGTCGAAAGCTCACGTAAACATTGGAACCATTGGTCACGTTGACCATGGCAAGACCACTCTTACAGCAGCCATTACCAAGGTTCTGCATGAGAAAGGTCTTTCCGAGTTACGCTCATTCGACTCTATCGACAACGCACCCGAAGAAAAAGACAGGGGTATCACGATTAACACCTCACACGTTGAGTATACAACTGCTACTCGTCACTATGCTCACGTTGACTGTCCTGGTCACGCTGACTATGTTAAAAATATGGTTACAGGCGCGGCTCAAATGGACG
>CALGIR010000093.1 GCA_937915475.1 uncultured Bacteroidales bacterium | reverse complement strand
CTCAAAAAGGTAACCATGTGGAGCAGCACAGGGTAGTTGTAAAATAGTTTTTTGCGGCTATTTTTTGGAGATGTTGAATATGTTAGATTAGAAATCATAGAATGAGCTTGCACGCCTACCGCTTTCAAACGCCCTACATTTAGCGAGAATGGTTGCAAGTAAAAGCCTCCTATTTTTGCTTTTATAGCAAATTATTTGTAACTTATTGCAGTTTACATCCTTAAAACCAGTAAGCTATGGAAATACTTACCCCACCAAACGGGCAACGCCGCCTAGCTCAGGGTTGAAAAGTTAAAAGGATAGTGCTTCTTTTCTATTTGAGTTTTTTAGCATTTAACTAACGGGAAGGGGTGGTGTATAAATCAATCATTCTATATTTTCTTTCAGGACACCATTTTTTCACTAAATTCCTAGTGGAGCCATTAGAAGAAACATTGGCTTTAAAAATAAAAAACTATCTCAACTCAATAAATAGGCCAAGTTTTTATAAATAACCCTGTGAATTTTGACAGCTAACAATCTAAAAACCACACCATGAAAACACTAATCAAAATCTGCTTACTGCTTTTAGTGCTACTAACCGCATGCAAAAAGGACGACTCCCATCCTTTTTACCTTACATGCAAGATAAACGGTAAAAAGTGGGAAGCCTTAAAGTACGAATCATTACTCTCTAACAGACATGTATTGGCGGCTAGGGCATACTATGACCCCGATAGCGCATGGCTTCAAGTTGGAGGCTCACGCTCTGTTAAAACACCATCTCAACCTGATAGCTATATGCATGGAAGTATGACCATAAATATAATCGATTTTGAAGGGGAGGGTAGCTATATATTAAAAAACTATCCGCTTTCAGGTAGTGGGCTTTACTTTTGGCGATATCATAGTTGGGCAAATATGGATATAAGGTATACAGAACCATTTCCTGCTGAAACTTATAATGCATCAACCACAGATGAATATACGGGTGTATGCACCATTACAAAGTTTGACACAACTAACCAAATCATCGAAGGAGAATTCCACTTCGATGCTCTTCATAGGGATTTTGACGTTGTTGCAAATGTAACAGCTGGTAAGTTTCGACTAGAGTATGAAATTAAGGAAATTGGCAGTTAAAAAATCTAGAAGCATGAAAAAGATAACAATTATAATAAGTATTTCACTAGCAATAGTTTTCAGACTTTATTCACAGGGAATAGAAATAATGCTGGATGAAAAAAATCCAAAAACTTACACAGAGATAGTTGACAGGCTGATGCATAATATTGACTAAATAAAGTCATAAACCAAACAAGTAAAGGAGAAAACTTATGAAAACAAACCTTCCAATTTTAATCGTTTTTTCCGTACTCCTGCTATTTTTTCAGGGCAGCTGCAAGAAGGAAAAAACCAGCCCCTATTACTTCTCCTGCAAGATAAACGGGGGGAAGTGGGTGCCCATGAAGTACAAGTCGCTAATATCCAACGATCAGGTGCTGGCAGCCTACGCCTTCTACGACCCCAATAGCCAATGGCTGCAGCTTGGTGCTAGTAGGGCGGTTAGCACCCCCTTGCAACCCGAGGGGTACATGGAGGGGGGGATGACCATAAATATTATAAATTTTGATGGTGCAAAATCCTATGACCTTGTAAATTATCCATGGTCAGGGAGTGGGCTTTACTTTTGGTTGTATTTCACCTGGGCACACATGGAAATAAGATATAGCGTTCCTATGCCACATCCAGGAGGCTATAGTGCCTCGACCACCGATAATCATACTGGCATTTGTACCATTACACTTCTCGATACCATTAATCGGGTTATTGAGGGCGAGTTCCATTTCGATGCGCTTCACCGGGATTACGATGCGGTGGTGAATGTAACCAACGGCAAATTCAGGTTACGCTACGAGATCAAAGAGATTGGCACACCCTAAAAGAATAGACAGATGAAGAGAATAATAATTACCCTATACATCCTCCTAGCGGCAGTGCAATCAGCCTCCCCGCAGGGTTTTGAGCATAGTATCAGCTTTAGCAACCCCAAAACCTATACAGAGGTAGCCGATAGCCTTCTGCGGTTCATTGACAAAGATAGCATATCCACGGGCATTCTGTACAGCAGGGTTGTTCCCTTTGCAAGATTAGAACGATTTAACCAGCTACACCCCGACACCAGCAGCTACGTACATTTCATACAGGCGTACAGCGAGTTGAAGCGAGCCTCGTTTGGTAACAGCCCTTTTAACATGGAGGTTGAGCAGTTTCGGCAGGCAATTGATGAGAGCCTGAATGCGCATAGGAGTGTTGTATCCATTGGGGTAGTAGCATGCAACTTTAGCGTGCTCGATACCCTTGCAATTTCCGATGGACGCATCTCTCTGGAGCGGGGGGCGCTTGTTCCCAAAGTAGCCAACCACGGTGATTTTTTCACCACAGCATCAGTGTTTGTTGCCTCACCGCTGGTTAAAAGCCACATAAGTTTGGATGTAATCTTTCGGATCTCGCAGCAATGGATTTTCAGCGATGCCATTTCAAGCATCGCCAGCCTTGAGGTTGATTTTGACGATGGGTTGGGATATAGAGCAATAAACGCTTTAAAAGGAGAAGATTACTCGGTTAGCTATCCAGCTGCTGGGGAGAAGGTGCTAAGGTTTAGGGCGAAGCATCTCAATGGCAAAACAGTGGAAACCTTTGGGAGGTTCACCATCCTGCCCCAGCACCACGCCAAAAGCGATGTCCCTAATTTACCGATGGATAGACAAATAATAATCGAAGCCAGTATCCCATTTGCCGATTACTCCGGCGCAAGCTTTAAGGGGAAGGGGGAGGTAACCTACATCTATGCAAACCATGAGAAAGAACTGCAAAGGCCTATTATCGTGGTTGATGGTTTCGACCCTGGGGATTATCGCAACGATTTTGGAACAGGTTTCGTTGATGGCGAGCCCCGAACGGAGAGCATCTGGCGACTCTTCAACGAACCCTACGGTATAGCCGATGCATTGCTAGCTCAGGGCTATGATATCGTAATCTTGAACTTCCATACCTACGATAATCACTTTAATGAAGAAACTGATGGTGGTGCCGATTTTATTGAGCGCAACGGGTTGGTGCTGGTGGAACTCATCAATCAGGTAAGCCAAACATTGCAGCTGAACGGCAGCTCAGATTCATTGGTAGTAATAGGTCCCAGCATGGGCGGTTTAATTAGCCGCTACGCATTGACCTACATGGAGCAGAACAATAAGAACCATAACACAAGGCTTTGGGTCTCTTTCGATTCGCCCCACCGTGGTGCCAATATATCAATGGGGGCCCAGGGTTTTCTGTTCTTTTTCGGTGAATTGGCTGGGAAAGCGGGGGCAAAGAAGAAATGGCGAGAGACTATTTGTAGCAATGCCGCGAAGCAGATGCTTTTCTACCATAGAGCGGTAGAATTTGATGAAACCGCTGGCCAGTATCGCACCAATTTTCTCAGCACGCTTAATCAGGTTGGATTTCCCTCAAATCTTCGCCGTATAGCTGTTGCCAATGGCAGTCTTAATGGAACGCTTGAAAATCAGGCCTGTCAAAAGGCATTTGAAATGTGGAGGAAGGTTTTAGGTATTTCTTTTGCACATGCATATATCAGGCAACAACCAGGCTATGGTGATGAATGTAAGGTTTTTGATGGACGAGTTCCTAGCGGAATCGTTATTCTAAATGAAGATTTATATATGATAGCACCAACAGGTTCTTGTAGTTTTGATGTTTCTCCTGGTGGTACATTTAAAACCTTTTTTCACATCTGGGAAGGTGCGGAGGAAGATGCAGGCGATGATCTTGATGAAAACCGATATATCTTTCCGTCCCACTCCTTTATCCCCACCAAGAGCGCATTGGCCTTTACGGGCAGTAATGTTGATTTAGCTGAAACCATTGGCAACCGCAATCTGGTTACCAGTGGTGAAACCCCCTTCCACAGCTACTGGGGGGCAATACATAAAAACATGGAGCATA
>CALGIR010000092.1 GCA_937915475.1 uncultured Bacteroidales bacterium | reverse complement strand
CGAGGCCAAATAATGTGTCCTCGTGGCCATACCCAGAAATGCCCTCATTAAATCTAATCCGGTTAAATACCTCTTTGCGTATCATAAAATTCCCGCTCATAAACGATGCATGGGCATTTATTTGCCTTCGACTAGCATTTTTGCTTTCGCGGTGTATTCCATACTTCCACTTTAACAAAAGTTCTTTCTTAAAGGGCTTAGGGCCATAGGTAATACCACCGCATATTACGCTGGCATCGTCAATGGCATTGTTGTACCTTTTAAGGAATTTCGATGAGTCGGGCAACATATCACAGTCAAGGAAAAGCAACCATTTGCCCTTGGCAAAATCGGCCAATCGGTTTCGAATTCGGCTACGGCCTAGGTTCTGCTCAAACTCCAGATATTGCACCGATGAGTTAACTGCAATTTTAGAGTTAATCTCCTTGTAGTACGACAGGGAGGCATCGTCGAAAACCAGAATCTCGATATCTGTATTATAATCAAGTGCTTGTCTGAGTAACTCGCTGGTTAGTTCAGTGACATCAAAATTATATACAGGCAAACAGATTGAAATCATAATATTCTTAGTGTCTAGTTCCTTCCGGATAATAAACTTACTGCAAAACTAATAAACTTATCGTACAATTTATCACCCCACTAAATCCTTTGAGTTTGGTGTTACGGATTAACTCACTCAATTTATCTGTTTTTTTGTAAAAAAAATTTTATCCTCTCTTGGCGGTGTTTTGGCTTCTTAACCTGCTTGGCACAAACCTGTTTTAGGTTCCTAAATATCTCAGGGAATTATGTTTTTATGGAGCTTTGATATTTATGTGGCTTAGGCAGTACGGGTTAAACTAAAAATTATTAGGGTGATTTTGTTGGTTTTATAGGGTAAAACTACCTAAAAAGTTATATTTGCAGAGGATAATCTAATAGCAATAAGCATGTTTACCTCCAGAATGAAACTAGCCGAAGTGGTGCAGGCTAACTTTAACACGTTAAGCGTAATTAATCGGTTTGGGATTAAGCTTGGATTTGGCGATTTTTCTGTTCACAAGGTTTGTGAGGCAAATGGAGTGAATGTTGACTTTTTTCTTGAGATTCTTAATGCTTTTCACGATAAAAACTATTTCCCACAAGAGCAACTTCAGAGTTTTAGTGTTGCCGAAATCGTAAGTTATCTCCGTAAGACCCATCAAGATTATATGTACCAGAATATACCGCATGTGGAAATGCTGTTGGAGCAGCTTGAGGTTGATTGTTCAAAACCTGATGAGATAAAGTTGGTGCACAACTTTTTTAACGAGTATAAGGATGAACTTTTTAAGCATCTACTTTGGGAGGACGACAAAATATTTCCTTATGCTCAAAGCGTTGAGCATGCCTATATTAATGGAAGCAATGTAAAGCAGATTGTTGAGGCTATAAGAGCGTACCCAATGAGTAATTTTCTTGATGAACACGACGATATTGAGTCGAAGCTTAATGATATTAATATTCTTTTTGTAAAGTACTTGCCACCAGTTTACAATCAGCATTTATGCATAAGGATTCTAAGAGAATTCTCAATTCTTGAGCAGGATATTAATAATCATTCAAGAATTGAGGAGAAGGTACTTGCGCCCAAAGTAATTAAGATGGAGAAATTTTTACTAAAGCAGCATGAGTAAAACCACATTTATTGTTGCTGAACCCGTTTTTTTAGTACGCAAGGGGCTGGTTAATGTAATTAATGAGTTGCCCAATGCCATAGTTGTTAGCGAATTAGAGTTAACAAAAAATCTTACTAAAACAGTTGTAGGTACAGGTAGTTATGCTGATGTGCTTGTAATAAGTTCTGATTTGCTTGACGAAACGAGCCAATCGAAATTTAAAAGTTTTACATCAAAGCGGAAAAGTATTGTAATTATTGGGGTTGCTAAAACTGCAAATGATATTCCCATTGACCTTAAGCCCTTCTTTTCCGAAATTGTTTTGCTTAGCGATAGCAAGAGTGTTGTTGTTGATAAGTTTAAGCAGATACTTAGCCCTGTTTCAACTAGTGATGAGGCAACCCAAGTTCAAGTATTGACCCAGCGAGAGGCTCAAATTCTTAAGGATGTTGCCCTTGGCTTATCAAATAAAGAAATTGCCGACAAAAATTTTATCAGCCCACACACAGTTATTACTCATCGGAAGAATATTACCAAAAAACTGGGTATAAAAACGGTTTCGGGGTTAACCATATATGCAATCCTGAATAAACTTATTGGCATTAACGAAGAGAGTTAGGTGGTAAAAAGGTTGTTTCTTAAACCTTTGAATTAGTGAATAAATTATGGATTTAGATTATAATTAAGGAAAAATCATAAAAGATGGAAAAATCATCAAAGAAAAAGGGTTTAGCCTCGTTTCCCCGAAATTTCTGGACGGTTATAGTGATGGAGTTTTTCGAAAGAGGTTCATACTATGGAGTTATGTCAATCCTTTCAGTATACTTAGTCCTAGATGTAAGCAAAGGGGGATTGGGTTTTTCAAAGGAAAGCGTTGGCATAATAACAAGTGTTACTACGCCTTTGCTATATATTTTACCCATAATTAGTGGGGCTTTAGCCGACCAGTTTGGTTATAAAAAAACCCTGTTTTTCTCTTTTGTCGTTATGTCGCTAGGGTATTTCTTTACCAGTATCAGCACAAGTTACTTGCTGGTTTTTGCCAGTTTAATACTTATGGTTACAGGTGCGGGTTTCTTTAAGCCTATTATTTCAGGTACAATTGCTCAAAGCACCGATGAGAGTAACTCTACCTTAGGATTTGGAATTTTCTATTGGACAATCAATCTAGGTGCATTTCTTTTCCCGCTTTTCCTAATTCCCGTTTTAAAGGAGATGGGGTGGAACTATATCTTCATAATGGCTGCTGTTGGAACGGGTTGGTTAATTATTTTAACCCTGTTTGTGTATAAGGAGCCCCAACGACCCGAAACTAAGAAAACTATCCCCGAGGTGCTAAAGGGGGCTGTTTTGGTGCTTAAGGATTATCGTTTTGTTTTAATGATTGTGATATACTCGGGCTTCTGGATTCTTTACTTTCAGATGTTCAATACGGTACTTTGGTATCTTACCGAATACATGGATATGACACCCGTTAACAATGCCGTAAATTCATTTTTGGCTCTTTTTACCGATAATCCTTCATGGAGGTTTGAAGCGGAGCATGTTACGGTTATCAATGCAGGTACAATAATCCTGTTGCAGCTCATCATATCATTTATAGTGAAAAATACCAAAGCGTTACCAACCATGATTGTTGGTATTGCGCTAGGCACCATTGGGATGGGCGTATTGGCCATATCAACACATGCATGGGTGTTTATGGCAGGTATTATTATCTTTTCGGTTGGGGAGATGACGGCACACCCTAAATTTATCTCGTATGTAGGGCTTATTGCTCCGCCCGATAAAAAGGCTCTTTACCTTGGATACTCATTCCTTTACGGCGTTATAGGAAGCGGTATTGGGGGCATTTTAGGTGCATTTACCTATGTGAGGTTTGTTACAGAGATGGGGCGCCCAGATATACTTTGGCTTATGTTTAGCGGTATTGGAGTGTTGACTATTATCGGACTATTGCTTTACAATAAGTTTTTAGCACCCCAAAAAGCGTAAATCATATTAAGAACTATCCCGTTTAGGATTCTATTGTGGTTTTTTAAAATAGGTTAAAACCCCTTGACTACTGTGATATAAAAGGGTATCTAAAGTTTTAAAACTTTAGATACCCTTTCTCATAGTTGGCTTTACCTTTCTTTATTAACTCTATACCACCGAGCTGTTTAGATATTTCACCATAAAGGTCTGTAGTGAATTGTTTAAGAGCAGGTTGTGTGGTGTTTGGTTGTGCTTGTATAACGCCTATTTACTCATAGTTTCGGCTCTTTAAATAAGTGGGGATACGGTCAACAAAACAAGGGTTTGTCTGTTACTTATTATGAAAAAGTTGTATAACCTAAATGAGTATAATATGATTTCAACAATTAAAGTAAACGGAAAAATGGGTTCTGGTTTCAGAACCGAAATAGGATGCTCTCATCCTTTTATAATCGACCAACCTAAATCCGCAGGTGGAACTGATGAAGGTCCAAACCCGCTTGAGGTTTTCTTAGCATCACTTCCAGGATGCCTTTGTGCACTTGGACGAATTATTGCCATGCAACGCGGCATTGAGCTAAGAGGCATGGAGGTTTTGGTTGAGGGTGATATTGACAAGGGTTTCCTGATGGGACAAACCAAAGAAGGCAGAGCCGGATTTACTGAAATTCGCACCTGTGTTAGGATTGACGCAGATATGAGTGAAGAGGAAAAGAACTCATTCCTCCATGAGATTGATTCTCGTTGTCCAATTTCAGACAATATGGCAAACAAGTCAACACTTGAGGTTGAGATTTGTGACCTAAGTGAAGTACAATAGTTTTTTTATGTTTATTAAAAAGGGGCTGTCTTATTAAGATAGCCCCTTTTTAATTTCCTGTGATTTTAATTTTATATCTGTTTCAAATGCTTGTCGAAAAGCAGTGAAGTTTCCTCATCGGATGGGCGAGGAGCAGGGTACTCAATAATCTTTCCCTCTGCATCAATTAGCACAAAAGTTGGAATACCAGTTATTTGGTATTGTTGTGCTGCATCGGACTGCCAAGCCTTTTCAGCATAGAATTGGTATCCCCCTAACTTTTCTTCTTTAACCATTTTAGTCCATGCCTCTTTATTGTCGTCAATTGATATGGCAATAAATACGATAGGCTTGCCTTTATATGTTTCTTTTAGCTTAGTAAGGTATGGTATTTGTCTGCGGCAGGGGCCACACCAGGTTGCCCAAAAATCAACATAAACCAGCTGTCCTCTAAAATCGCTAAGAGAATAAGTTTCTCCGTCAATTCCTTCAAGCGTAAACTCGGGCGCTATTTTGCCGGGGGCAAGCAGCATACGCTTTGCCAGAGAGTGCTCAATACGTTTTAGGTAAGGTGGAAAAGTTGCAATATCAAGAAAGTGGTTGCCAATATTTTCTGCAACCTCAATACTTGAAAATTTAATAGTTCCTTGGGTTTGATTGTGTTTGTATAAATCCCTTAGCGTTGGGTTGCTAACTAGCGAGTCAACCAGGTCGAAGAAGATGAGATTTTGTTCAAATTCCGATATACCCTTGTTACTGTCGTTACTGATTATTGTCCAGTACTCACTTTTTAAATGGTTAAATATTAGGTTTGTATACTCGTTTATGCTGATATGCTTGATGTTGTTAAAATCGACCTCAGCCATAAAACTATAATCCGAAGGATTTGGTATGTGTTCTACTTTGTTGATTCTTGCGTTATAATTTGGATAGTTGTAAAGCATTTCTTTTACACTATAATTGGCTCTGGCCATTTCCATCTCGGCAAATTCTTTATTCTTTTTCTCAGGGGAGGGAATTAATTTCTCAACCTCACTTTTTGCAGAATCTAGCTTTGCCAAAAACTCATCTTTGGGCAGCTGGTATAGTGCAGTAAAGTCTTGGGTAAGGGTGCTGAAAATTCGGTTATTTTGGCGTATAATCGAATTGTATTCGCTGTTATCGCCAGTAAAATTTGGCTCTTCCTCTAAATTCTCAAAATTGAAAGAGACAAACGATGTATTGCCCGGACTCATAAAAAGTGTATGCCTAACCCTTCCTGCTCTAAGGGTGAAATATTGGGGTGTGCTAATCTCAGTGTTAAAACTGAAACTTCCGTCGGTTTCTACCTTTACTGTATCAGTAATTCCTTTGCTAATTACAAGGGCGTAATCTGTACCGAGGTTTTGTATATTTCCATTAATCTCAATAGACTGTTGTTTGTTGCTAGTGCATGCAGCAATGGTTACAAGTGCAAATGATGCCAAAAAAAACCTTTTCATAATTGATGTTGTTTTTTATTTTGCGAAAAATACAAGATTTTCATTAGAAAAATGAATAGGAATTATAATATATCTACAATTTAACAATTCATAGCTGCTAATTGTTTTGCTGCACTTCAACAAGTTTATTGGCATCAACATACCATAAAAAAGCGTTTACTTCTGTATAGCCCATTGCAGTTAGAAGATTCTTGTACCTATTTACTTGTTTGTTGTGAGTTTTTGCTTCTTCACCAAATTTAAAATCAACAATAATCGCCACTGTATTGCGAGTCATCACGCGGTCTGGTCTATAGGTAATTCCCTGGGGGGTAATGATTGATTGCTCATTTTTAACCTCCCAACTACCGCTAAACCAGTCGGAGAATGGTGTTTTACTCAGGCGTTCCCTAATTAGTTTTTCCGTTGCATCTCTTTGGTCTTCAGGAATTAGACCTTGCACCTTTGCATTGTGTACGGCCTGTTCAATGTCTTTTACCGTTGTTATGTTGGCAAAAATGTCATGCATTGCTTTCCCATGGATTAGCGGTTCAAGCAATGGGTTAATTGTATCATTAAAAAAACCTTCCGATTCCATTTTTAGCTTTATGCTGCTAAGGCTTTGCCCCACAGGGTAGCTATTTACCAACCATAAGTTTTGGTTTGATGATGAGGATGTAATCAGCTGTTCATTCTCTTTTTTGCCTATATGGTATTTTTCAATTCTATTTTCAGCATCGTCACTGGATAATTCCATGTCCATATCCATTACGATATTGCGGATGAGTTTTGAAACTGAGTTAAGGCCATCGTCAGCGTTTTCCATCTCCTTTTTTGATAGCGGGGCGTAGATGTATAACTCTTTCTTTGCACGGGTAAATCCAACGTAAAGCAAGTTCATGTTATCCACAAGTTCCTTCATCTCCTCCTCTGCCACATCGCGGGCAAATAGGCTTTGTAATGCAGTTTTTGATGCCTGAATTGGGTATTTGGGGAGTATATCGAATGGTTCAATTGGCGAACTTACCCACAGTGTGGGCTGTTTTCCTGATTGTCTGAACATCCAGTTTGCGTAGGGAATAATTACAACAGGAAACTCTAACCCCTTTGATTTGTGAATTGTTGTAATGGATAGTGCATTGGTTGTTTCGGGAACGGTTAGGGAAAGTTTTTCGTTTTTCTCCTGCCACCAAGTCAAGAAACGATTTACATCACCGCCACCCTTGCTTGTTATGGTTGCCATATGCTCATGGAGTTCTGCTAGGTAAGCTAGCTCGCCTTTGATGCTTTGTAGGTTATATTTCTGAACAATAGCCTCAAAAACCTCTTGAAGTGGTCGCGTATTCAGTGAGCTAAGCCAGTTAACCTCATCGGAGGTAAATTCTTGACTAAAATAGCTGTGCCAATCGGCATTCTGGATTTGGGACACAATTGCAAGCTCTTTTGCAAAGACCCTTTTCTCTATCTCGTTTTTACTGTCCTGAACGAGCGAAAGAGCAGAAACAACAAACCTAACAACATGCGAAGCCTTTAGCTTTAAGCCTTCTTGGCTTACAAAAGCAATTTCATCTTCTGCATTTTCTGCTGCTTTATTGTGCTCAAGAAGCATGTTGGCAATTCTTTGTCCATCGGATTTTGTGCGAATTAGTATGCCAATTTGGCTTAAGGAGTAGTTCTTTCTTAGCTCTTTTATCTGACCTACTATTTCTTCCGCTAAGATTTTATCGCACTCAATATTGTTCCCCTTTTCAAAGAAGTTAACTTCAACATAGCCTTCGCCCTTATCGCTATCCTTAATTGAGGTTTGCTGGGTGTCAGCGTATGCTTTTTTTATTTGTTGACTGAACTCACTAATAATCTCCGGAAGTGAGTCTTTAAGCGCACCCGTTATATGATCAACTGCGGCTTGTTTTGCGTTCTCAAAAAAGGTGTTATTAAAATTAACTACCTGAGGTAAGCTTCGCCAGTTTTTTGTTAATGGAATCCTATTTACTCCGTGGTTATAAAAATCCTTTTCAACCTGATTGGCCAAAATGCTCCAATTACCATTTCGCCAGCGATAAATGGATTGCTTAACGTCGCCCACTATCATGCTAAAGTAATCTTGCGATAGGCTATTTTCAATTAATGGTTTAAAGTTGTGCCATTGCACTTCCGATGTATCCTGAAACTCATCAATCATGTACATATCGTATCGGGTACCCACTTTTTCGTAAACAAAGGGTGCATCGAAATCTTTAACAAGTTCTCTGAGTAAATGGCCGCTATCGCTCAACAGTAGGAAACCCTCTTCTCGTGAAAGTTCTCTAATCTTATTCCACAAATCGCCAATTAGTGCTAGGTTTTCAAGGTTTTTTAGTATCAATATAGCCGATAGGTAGTAGGCTCTATGCTTTTTTAAAACATTATTTATTAGCACTAGTTTTGAGTGAAGGACATCATTTACAATTGATTCAATGGCAGGGAAAATGCTTTTATCCTTAAAAATACCTTTGTTAACCCAATTCTCTCCCGTTGGATCCTCTAGAGCCTTATCTGTATATGAATTTATTTTAGGTAACTCTTTCCAGGTAGAGTCAAACTGATTGCAGTTATTAAAAAAACCAATTACCCCTCTCTCTTTATAGCTAAAAAGTTCAACTGTTAATCCTCTTTTTTCTAACTCTTTGCAAGCAAAGGCTGCCGGTTCATTAATTTCTTTTACTATGGTGGATAATAGTTCTTGGAGAGATTCTTTTAGCTGGTTTACATTTTTTCTGTCGGTAAATTTTTCAACCTCCTCCCGATTCATCAACCTGAATTTTTCTGAGAATAGCTGGTTTCCCAGCTCAATTAGTTTTCCTCTAACATCCCAACTTTTACCCTCATCCATAAGCGAGTAGCCCATTTGGCTAATCCACGAAAGGAGTTCTTTTGTTTGCGATGCTGAGTCGAGCAGGTTATCTGCTGCTAGTTCGAGCACAGGTCCTGTGTCTAGCTCAATATCAACGCCTCCCTGTTCGCCAATTTCCCAAAGTAGAGACTGTATCACCCTTTGTACAAAACTATCGATTGTACTAATTGAAAAAAGGCTATAATCGTGGAGAATAAGGGATAATGCTTTTTGAGCTTTTTTAGTTATTTGGTCTTCGGGTATTGTTGTTTCTTTAGTAATATTCTTGAAAATACTCGTTTGGTCGCCATTGGCTAGGTTAAAGAGTTCGCTAAGTATCCTTTGCTTCATCTCGTTAGTAGCCTTGTTTGTAAAGGTTACGGCAAGGATGTTCCTAAAACTTTCAGGGTTTTCTAGTACTTGCTTAATGTATTCAACAGCTAGCCTGTAGGTTTTACCCGAACCGGCAGATGCACTATATACAATTAGTTGCGACATTTTACTTGTTGTTTTGCAGAGAACTTAAAGGTAATGCTTTTTGCATTAATTCAGTTGGTATAGGCTGGTGTAAAAAAAAGGCCTCCCATGTTTTGGAAGGCCTTTTCAGTATAATAGATGTTAATTACTTGCTTTGCTTAAGCACTGCTTGAGCTGCTGCTAAACGTGCAATAGGTACACGGAATGGAGAGCAACTAACGTAATCCATACCTACTGAGTTACAGAACTCAACAGAACTTGGCTCACCACCATGCTCACCACAAATACCAATTTTTAAATCGCTCTTAACCGAACGGCCTTTCTTAACTCCCATCTCAATCAATTGGCCAACACCTGTTTGATCTAGAATTTGGAATGGGTCATCCTTTAGGATACCTTTTTCGATATACTCTGGTAAGAAGGTATTAGCATCGTCGCGGCTAAAGCCCATGGTCATTTGTGTTAAATCATTTGTACCAAAGCTAAAGAATTCAGCAACCTCAGCAACTTTGTCGGCAGTTAGAACCGCACGCGGAACTTCTATCATTGTTCCTACCAGATAGTCGATACTATCATTGCGCTCAGCGAACACCTTATCAGCAGTTGTGCGAATAATCTGCTCTTGGTTCTTGTATTCACTAACATCACCAATAAGCGGAACCATTATCTCGGGGAAGGTTTTAATACCTTTCTTCTTAAGGTTAAGCGCGGCTTCGATGATAGCACGAGCCTGCATTTCGGTAATCTCTGGGTAGGTTACGCCCAAACGGCAACCACGGTGGCCAAGCATTGGGTTAAACTCGTGAAGCGAGTCAACTTTTGCTTTAACTTCCTGTAGAGAGAGTCCAAGCTCTTCTGCCATTACCTTCTGGCTAGCCTCTTCGTGAGGTACAAACTCGTGTAGGGGTGGGTCGAGAAGTCGAACAGTTACAGGGAGTCCCTGCATTGCTTCGAAAATACCCTCAAAGTCCTCTCTTTGGATTGGAAGAAGCTTTTTGAGAGCCTTTCTGCGGCCAGTCTCATCATCGGCAAGAATCATTTCGCGCATTGCCTTAATTCTATCACCCTCGAAGAACATGTGCTCCGTACGGCATAGCCCAATTCCTTGAGCACCAAAATCTCTAGCAATCAAACTTTCACGAGGAGTGTCGGCGTTTGTGCGGACTTTCATGCGGGTATACTTTTCTGCTAAATCCATAAGCTGGGCAAAATCTCCACTTAGCTCAGGTAGCATAGTTTTAACCTTACCCTCAAGTACTTGTCCGGTTGACCCGTTTAACGAAATCCACTCACCTTCTTTGTATTCCTTTTTATCAATGGTCATGGTACGTGCCCTGTAATCAACTTTAATGCTACCAGCACCAGCAACACAACACTTGCCCATTCCACGGGCAACAACGGCAGCGTGAGAGGTCATACCGCCACGGGCAGTAAGAATACCTTTAGCTACGTTCATGCCTTTTAAATCTTCGGGCGAAGTTTCAACCCGAACCAGAATTGTTTCTTTTCCTTCTGCGGCCCACTTTTCTGCGTCATCGGCAAAGAAAACGATTTGCCCAGAAGCTGCTCCTGGAGAAGCAGGTAATCCTTTGGCAAGTTCCTTCGCGTTCTTAAGAGCATCTGTATCGAATATTGGGTGTAGAAGTTCATCAAGTCTTTCAGGGGCTACGCTAAGAACAGCAGTTTTTTCGGGTATCATTCCTTCGGCTAGCATATCGATGGCAATTTTCACCATTGCTGCACCAGTACGTTTACCGCTACGGGTTTGAAGCATCCATAGTTTACCATCCTGAATTGTAAACTCAACATCTTGCATATCCTTGTAATGTGCTTCAAGGTTTTTGCAAATATCGGCGAGTTCCTTGTAGGGATTAGGCATAGTTTCCTCAAGCGAAGGGTATTTGGCTTTCCTCTCGTCCTCATTAACTCCCTGTAATTTTGCCCAACGGCGCGATCCTTCGAGGGTAATTTCCTGAGGAGTGCGGGTACCTGCCACTACATCTTCGCCCTGCGCATTAATTAGGTACTCACCGTTAAAAAGATTCTCTCCAGTTGCAGAGTCGCGAGTAAAAGCCACGCCAGTGGCTGAATTGTCGCCCATATTACCATATACCATGGCCTGAACGTTAATTGCAGTACCCCAGTCAGAGGGTATCTTGTTAAGTCTGCGATAATATACTGCGCGATCGTTCATCCAGCTGTCGAAAACTGCCATAACAGAACCCCAAAGTTGTTCCCAAGCATCGGTTGGGAAATCTTTACCAGTTTTATCTTTTACAACTTTTTTAAAGCGGGTAACCATTTCTTTCAGGTCATCTACAGAGAAGTCTGTATCGAGTTCAATCTTTTTTTCCTCTTTCAATTGGTCGATAATTTCCTCAAAAGGATCGTGGTCTTCTTTAGATTCTGGTTTCATGCCAAGAACAACATCGCCGTACATTTGAATAAATCGACGGTAGCTATCCCATGCAAAACGTGGGTTACCAGTTCTTTTTGCAAGGCCTTCAACAACCTCATCGTTGAGCCCCAGGTTGAGGATTGTATCCATCATACCAGGCATAGATGCCCGAGAGCCAGAGCGAACAGACATGAGTAAGGGGTTTTCTTTACTTCCGAATTGGGCGTCCATAATACCCTCAACTTGTTTCATAGCCGCTTCAACCTCAGCCTTAATTAAGGCAACAGTTTTTTCTTGGCCTAGTTTAAAGTATTCGGTACAAACCTCGGTGGTTATTGTAAAGCCTGGAGGTACAGGTATACCAATAAGATTCATCTCGGCAAGGTTAGCTCCCTTGCCACCTAGCAACTCCTTCATTTCACCATTACCATCGGCTTTTTTGTTTCCGAAGGCATAAACACGCTTTAATTTCGACATCGTAATTAAGTTTTATTATTGATTTATATTATGTTCGTAGTAAGCAATTTTTTTCTCAGACTACAAAATTATCAAAAAAAATGAAACTGCATAGTTATGTATAATTGCTATGCCATAAATTTTGCGCAAACGATATAACGGTTAACCTTAAATAATACTTTTGTTTTCCAACTTTAAGCGATTTTAATCCTGTTCAGAACGCCAAAAGTTATACAGTGGGTATCGTTACACTTCAATTTTAAATAGTTTGATGTAGGTGCCTGAATTTAATAAGCATAAATTGCTTATACTTTGATTGCACTGTTTGACAAATAAGCAATTGTCAACTATCAATCAATTCTTAGAATAGGAGAATCTACTAGTACTCTCCATGATATATTAATAAAAGCACGTATGGAAGAAAATATGTTGACCCTAAAATAGGACGAATGATTTTCTTGCTAATCAGGCGTTGATATTCCGGTTATAAACTGGAATATTAAGTAAGTGAGGTTAAAGGCTTTTAATAAGATATTAGTAACAAAAAACCCACTGGTTATCAGTGGGTTTTTGTAGCGAGAGGGCGACTTGAACGCCCGACCTCGTGATTATGAATCACGCGCTCTAACCAGCTGAGCTACCTCGCCATCTTTATAATTTGTCTTACCAAATTTGAGTGGCAAAAGTATGAAATATTTTTAAATCCGCAAGTTTTAAACTTAGATTTGGGCTAAACAAATTGATAAATCCAATGTTTATGCTGAAGTTATTAGCATTCAGATAGATGCTGTGTTAATAAATAATTAGGTCTTTTCTGTATCTTTAAACAAAAAAATCTTACCTTGTCATAAGAGGAAAATTTCATGATATTTATTCATTGAGAAATAAGAAAGATTATGGAGAATGTGAATGTCAACAACAAGGTTGAACTAGAATTTACTTTTAAAACATCCCCAAGTATACTTTATAATCGGCTAAGTACACCATCTGGCCTATCGGAGTGGTTTGCTGATGATGTTAATCTCGATGGGAACGTTTTTACCTTTTTTTGGGATAATTCAGAGAGCCAGGCAGAACTTATTGGGAGCAAAGAGAATAAATATATCCGATTTAAGTGGATAGGAGACTCAGATGATGATGAAGAAACCTACTTCGAGTTCAGAATTTGTCCCGATGAACTAACAGGAGGTTTGGCGCTGCACGTAATCGAGCAACTATTAGATGATGATACCGAAGATGCTGAATCGCTTTGGAGCCACCAAGTTAACGAATTGAAAAGGCATTTGGGTTTATAAAACTACAACCTGTTATCTGCAACTTACTGCCCATTTTATGGGCATTTTTTTTACTGTATTCCTTTTATATTTAGCCAATGGCCTCAATATGCCCAACAATAATAAAAGAATTTAATCCCATAGTCTGCGCAAACCCTATCTATTTGCATTTATTAAGAGAAACAGCACAAAAATTTTACTATTTTTGTGCCGCATTACAGTTAAGGTGTAACTGAAAGGTTTTAGTTTTCTTATTTAAAGCTGATTTTCTAACAAGGCAAGTGTCTTGTTCTGCGTATGAAAAGGCTTCATCGGTTTGTGTTAAAATCTTATCTCGGGCCATTGGTCATGACTTTTTTTATTGTCATGTTCATTCTGCTTATGCAGTTTCTATGGAAGTATATTGATGATTTGGTGGGTAAGGGGCTTGAGGTAGATATTATACTAGAATTGTTGGTATATGCCTCGGCGGGGCTGGTTCCAATGGCGTTGCCATTAGCAACATTATTGGCAGCACTTATGACCTTAGGTAACCTAGGCGAGAACAACGAGCTGTTGGCCATGAAATCTGCAGGTATTTCACTCCCCCGAATAATGTTCCCTCTCATTGTTGTTACCATCTTAATATCAGTTGGTGGTTTCTTCTTCTCAAATAATGTACTGCCTTATACAAACCTCAAAATGAGTACATTGTTGTGGGATGTTAAGCAACAACGTCCCGATTTATCTATTAAAGTTGGTGTGTTTAATAATGATATTGAGGGTTATAGTATAAAAATAGCAGACCGAGACCATCAAACTAATCTGATGAGTGATGTCATAATATACGACCATAGTTCAAAGGAGGGAAATCTTGTAGTAACTGTGGCCGATTCGGGCTATATGCACGTTACCGCAGATGAGAAGTATATGGTGGTAACGTTGTACAACGGCTACTCGTATGAGGAAATGCTTGAAAGTGCTGCTGTCAGACGATCAGGCAACCGTAAGTTTCCTTCCCGCCTTAACAAATTTGATGAGCAGATTATTTTAATAGAGCTCGAAGGATTTGGCCTTGAGCGTAGCAATGAGGATTTATTCAAGAGTAGTTTCCATGCTCTTAACCTACAGCAATTAAGTAAAACACAGGATTCGCTTGCAAGAGAAATTGACAAGAGGTTAACAGCGGCAAAACAGCTATTGATTAGTAATACTATCTTTAAGAATCCTTTCAGCCTTACGCGCGATAGCATGGCTGTGGTTACTTATACACTAAATGCTGATTCTATTATAGCTACCTTCTCTTTGGATCAACAGCATGGAATTGTAGAACGCGCATTGTCCAATGCTAGGTCTGCAAAAAATTCGGTAGGTTCAACAGCAAACGAGTTAAAAAGACAGGCTAAGTACATGGTTAGGCATACCATTGAGTGGCATCGGAAATTGTCCTTACCATTTGCGTGCTTTGTCTTTTTCTTTATCGGTGCCCCATTGGGTGCAATAATACGCAAAGGAGGTTTGGGAATGCCAGTGGTAGTCTCAGTACTATTCTTTGTGGTGTATTATATTATTTCGATTACAGGCGAAAAATTTGCACGAGAGCTTTTGTGGGATCCAAGTATAGGAATGTGGGTTTCGTCGTTTATATTACTGCCCCTTGGTGTGTTCCTTTCATATAAGGCCACAACCGATTCGGTAATAATGAATTCCGATTTCTACGTCCAAGCAGCAAAAAATATTGCGGCTTTTTACAATAAGGTTAAATCATTCTTAAAACGGAAAAAATGAGGATACTCATGTTGACCAATAAGGTTCCTTTTCCCCCTAAGGATGGGGGTGCCTTTGCAACGCTAAACATGGCTCTTGGGCTTGTTGAGTCGGGTGCAGAAGTTACCTTACTTGCAATGTCAACACCAAAGCATCCAACCACCGAAAAGGATTTCCCTGAGTCAATTCGAAAGCAGATTAAGATCCATACCGTTTTTGTTGATACAAAAATATCTCCTGTTAAAGCATTGCACAATCTAATTTTCTCTAAGCATGCCTACAATGCCCAAAGGTTTATAAGCAAACGATTTGCAAGTGCATTGGAGAACCTTCTAGATGAGAATAGTTACGATATAGTGCAGCTTGAGGGTCTGTATATTTACCCATACCTCAATTTAATTAGAAAGCACTTTAACGGGAAAGTTGTGCTACGTGCGCACAATGTTGAGTACGAAATTTGGCAAAGGAACGCTTCAATTCAAACCAATAGGTTTAAGCGCTGGTACTTTAACCATTTGGCCAATAGGGTTAAAGCTGCAGAGGTGAATTTACTTAAGGGAATCGATCTGCTTGTGCCTATCTCGCTTCGTGATCAACAGATGCTTGAGCAGTTGGGGTATTGTGGGGCATCATTTACATCACCTACAGGATATTGTTTAAGTGAAAGTGGGGATATGAATAAGGATTTCGAGATGCCCTCAGTCTTTCACCTTGGCGGACTGGATTGGATTCCCAACCAAGAAGGGATATTCTGGTTTTTAGACAACTGCTGGCCACATGTTTTATCTTCAGTTCCAGATGCTAAATTTTATGTAGCAGGACGCAATGCAAATCAAGACCTTATTACGAAAATTAATGGCTACCAGAACGTGGTTTTTATTGGCGAGGTAGAGGATTCTGCCAAGTTTATGAGATCAAAAGCGATAATGGTGGTACCTTTGCTCTCAGGAAGTGGGATGCGCATCAAAATTGTTGAGGGCATGGCATTGGGTAAGGCAATTGTGTCAACATCAATAGGTGCAGAGGGAATTGATATTGAGAACGATAAGCATTTAATAGTTGCAGATACTCCATACTTAATGGCTAAAAGCATAGTTAAACTTCTTATCAACAAAAAAGAAATACTTAGAATTGGCAAGAATGCCCAGGAGTTTGTGGTTCAGAATCTTGACAACGCCATTTTAACGGGTAATCTGACCAGTTTTTATAAACAATCACTGAATGAATCAAACTCTTTAATTTAGTCAGTAGATTTAGCTAATTTTGAGCAGATTTTTAAATAAAGCAAGTGCTAGGATAAATGATTAGTATAATTCTTCAAATCGTTTTTTGGGTATCGGTTGCAGTAATGTTCCATTCGTATGTTTTATACCCATTTTTACTTTGGATCCTAATGAGGATTACTAAAAAAACTGTTTTCGAAGAGTATACTTCAAACGATGAATTGCCATTTATTTCGATTCTTATTGCAGCACATAACGAGGAAACGGTGATTGCAAAAAAAATAGAAAGTATTAACAACACCTCATATCCATTAAATAAAATTGAAATTATAATTGGATCCGATTGCTCCACTGACAGTACAAACAGCATAGTAAAGTCGTTTGAGGCCAATCAAAGTAACCTAAAGTTAGTGGAGTTCTATGAACGCCAAGGAAAAATAGGTGTGGTGAATAAGCTGGTTGACATTGCCCGTGGTGAAATTATTATTTCTACAGATGCCAATGTGTTCTTTGAAGTGGAGACAATTTTCGAATTGGTGAAAAGAATGAAAGACTCGAGCATTGGCTTAGTCGATTCAAGAATGGTAAATACCGGATTAAATCAGTCAGGAATATCGATTCAGGAAAGTACTTATATAACCCATGAGGTATTGGTGAAGTATCGTGAAGGAATGCTATGGGGAACAATGATAGGACCATTTGGCGGATGTTTTGCCATTCACAAAGAGTTGTTTGTAAAGCCACCTGAAAATTTTTTAGTTGATGATTTTTACATCAATATGAAAGTATTGGAGCAGGGCAAAAAATGTCTTAACAGTTTAGAGGCTAGAGTTTACGAGGATGTTTCCAATGAATTGTCTGAAGAATTCCGACGTAAAGTAAGGATTGCTCAGGGTAATTTCCAGAATTTAAAAACATTTAGGAAAATGTTATGGCCCCCAACCAAACCCTTGGCGTTTGCGTTTATGTCTCATAAAGTTATTAGATGGATAGGACCTCTTTTTATTATTTTTGCCATTATATCCGTTTTATTTCTACAAAGCATTTTATTCTATCGCATTGTAGCACTTGCAATCGGAGTCATCATTTTAATCCCTTTTGTTGATTTTCTTTTAAAGAAATTGAGGGTTAATCTGGTGCTTCTGCGTTTTGTAACACATTTTTTTAGTATGAACATTGCCCTTTTGGTAGGGCTAATAAAATATTTAAAAGGAGTTAACAGTAATGTCTGGCAACCAACACAAAGAAATCAGTAAGTTAGATACCATTGAGGAGGCGTTGGCCGACCTTAAAGAGGGTAAAATAATTATTGTAGTTGACGATGAGGACCGTGAGAACGAAGGCGATTTTATTGCTGCTGCCGAACTTATTACGCCCGAGATTGTGAACTTTATGGCCAAATACGGACGCGGCCTTATCTGTGCGCCCTTATCCGAAGATCGATGCCGGGAGCTTGAGCTTGAGTTAATGGTGGGTAATAATACAGCCCTACATCAAACCCCATTTACCGTTTCTGTCGATTTAATTGGGCAGGGTTGTACAACGGGTATATCTGCTTCCGACAGGGCTAAAACCATTAAAGCGCTTGTCGATCCTAATACAGAACCCGAAGATTTGGCCCGACCAGGACACATTTTCCCGCTTAAGGCAAGGGAAAAAGGAGTTCTACGCCGTGCCGGTCACACAGAGGCTGTTGTTGATTTAACTCGTTTGGCAGGGCTTAAGCCTGGTGGTGCACTTGTTGAGATTATGAACGAGGATGGAACCATGGCTCGTCTTCCCGAACTTCTTGAGATTGCTAAACGCTTTAACCTAAAGATTATTTCAATTCAGGATTTAATATCCTATAGGCTTAAGTTTGAGAGCGTAATTGAGATAGGGGAAAGAGTGAAGTTGCCTACCGACTTTGGAACGTTTGAGGCAGTTGCCTTTAGGCAAAAAGCACAGAATATAGAGCACATTGCTCTTGTTAAAGGAACATGGAAACCCGAAGAGCCTGTGCTGGTTCGTGTTCACTCATCGTGTGTTACCGGCGACATTTTTCACTCTCAACGCTGTGATTGTGGAACCCAGTTGCAACTTGCCATGGAAATGATTGAGCGCGAAGGGAAAGGCGTACTTGTGTATATGAACCAGGAGGGAAGGGGCATTGGCTTGTTCAATAAAATTCATGCCTATAAGTTACAGGAGGAAGGTTTCGATACTGTAGACGCTAACATCGAGTTGGGTTTTCAGCCCGATGAGCGTGAGTATGGTGTTGGCGCGAGCATTATTCGTGAACTAGGGGTTTGCAAAATGCGACTACTAACCAATAATCCAGTAAAGAGAAAAGGTCTTGAGGGGTATGGTATTGAGGTGATTGAGAATATTCCGTTAGAAGTGCCCCCCCGAAAGGAGAACGAGTTCTACATGCGTACAAAACGCGATAGAATGGGGCACAAACTATTACTTTTGCCCGATTTACCTAAGGATAATGATAAAAACAAAAAGTAGGTAAGCTAATGGATACCTTAAAGGGCTTGCGTATTGTTTACATGGGAACTCCCGAGTTTGCTGTTGAGCCACTTAAGGCGCTTCTGGTTAACTCAGCGGAAATTGTTGGTGTGGTTACTGCACCCGATAAACCAGCGGGGAGGGGACAGCGAATATTACAATCGCCTGTAAAGCAATTTGCCCAAATGCAGAATATAAAAACCCTGCAGCCTTTCAACCTAAAAGATATAGATTTTATTGAGAGCCTTAAGGCTCTCAATGCTGACCTCTTTATTGTGGTGGCATTCCGTATGCTACCCAAGGCGGTTTGGGGTATTCCAAGGCTTGGCACTTTTAATCTGCATGCATCATTACTTCCTCAATATAGGGGAGCAGCACCCATTAATTGGGCAATAATGAATGGTGAATCGAGAACAGGGGTAACCACTTTCTTTATTGACGAAAAAATCGATACGGGTAGTATTTTATTTCAGCAAGAAGAAGAGATTTATCTAGATGATACTGCTGGCGATTTACATGACAGGTTAAAGGGTGTGGGAGCCGAGTTGGTAGTTAAAACAGCATTAAAACTGCACACAGAATCTGTTGATACAATTCAACAAAAAGAACTTGTTAATTCGAAAGAACTTAAGCCAGCCCCAAAACTTTTCAAGGAAAACACCCGAATCCAGTGGTCAGAGGCCTCATCGGTTTTACATAATTTTATTCGTGGTCTATGCCCATACCCTGCAGCTTGGACTGAAATTGTAGGCGAAGATGGGAAACCAGCAGGAGTGAAAATATTAAGGGCAAAAGTTTCAAACTCCGTAAATATTATGCCTGTCGGATCAATTAAAACCGATGGTAAAACATATCTTAACGTATCGTGTGGTAAAGGTTCAATTGATGTGCTCGAAATTCAACTATCGGGCAAAAAAGCCCTTCCCATTGGTGATTTTCTGAAAGGGTTTAGGGCAATTGAAAGCTATAAGTTTATTTAGATCCTTTTTAAGGTTATATATAGCCCAGTAATTGTCTTTACCAAATCAGTCCTTATTCGCTTTTAGGCCTTTTTCCTCTTAGGTATATCTTTTCACCAGCAACAGGCTCATCACCCTGTTCTATTCTGTTTCGGCGATAAAGCCATTTTAACCTTACACCGTACATCTGGGAAATATCGTACATGGTTTCTCCCTCTTCTGCAATGTGAAGTTGATGGTTAATCTCAGCTTTGCGTCTTTTGGGCTGAATAAACAATTCTTGCCCTTCCTTTAGTTTTGCCCCTCTTTCAATCTCATTGTAATTAGCCAGTTGCCAGGGCATCAGTTCAAGATCGCGGGTCAAGTTTTCGTAGGTATCACCACTCTGAACTACAATGTACTTAATCCTATTCTTCATGTATAGCTTACGCTGGTTGAAAATATCAATGGAGAAATTTTCAGGATCAATCTCTTCGCCCATACCTTTGGTTGGCGACTCAATACTAATCTCAACACCCGAATCGAGAGCATAAAGTTTGTGCTCTTCAATTATCCGAATTAACTTTTTCGGATATTGAGGATCGGTGGCATAACCTGCCTGTTTTAATCCATATGCCCAGCCTTTATAGTCGGTAGGATCTAAATCGAACAAAAAAGCATAGCGCCTTGCTCCACGCAGGAATTCTGAATGATCCTGAAACGATTTTTCTGGCGTACGATATTTCCTAAAGCACTCGCCTTTAGCATCGTCATCGTGGTATATACGTGGACCGGTCCATGTTTTATGGCATTTAATGCCAAAGTGATTATT
>CALGIR010000091.1 GCA_937915475.1 uncultured Bacteroidales bacterium | reverse complement strand
ACATGCTAATTTATTTATACTTGTTAGTGTTTTAATTAATTATGGATCATTAGAAGTCCGCTAAGCCGAGTTTCTGAGCTGGCTTTAGTGCAGGTATTACCCTCTGGATGGCAAATAGAGAATATCAGAATAAACAATACGCTACTACCCGATTGGACAAGAGGATGGAGTTTGAACAAGGAGAATTATCTCGACATTCGCGATGATAGAGTTATGTGGTTCTTCGACCTGAAGGATAGCGAAACCCTCGACTTTGTAGTAAAGCTAAACTGCATAAATGCAGGTGAGTTTTGGTTACCAGGCACCCTGCTTGAGGCAATGTATAGCAAAGATTTTAAAGCAACTACCGAAGGGGTGAAAGTGTATGTTAAAGCGTTTGAATAGGATAAAAAAATGGCAATGGGCAGCAATTTTTCTGCTGTTCATTGCCATTCTATTTTTTATTATCCCACCTGCCAAACCTCTTTTTAAAAACGATTACAGCACTGTTGTTAGGGCAAATAACGGAGCATTACTCCATGCCTTTATCAACCAAAATGAGCAGTGGCACTTCCCACCTGACACAAGCAAAGTACCCCAGAAACTAAAAACTGCGGTTATTACCTTTGAGGATGAATCGTTTTACAAACACATTGGCGTCGACTTTTTAGCAATTACACGGGCTGCTTACCAAAACTACAAAAAGGGTAGAATTGTGAGCGGGGCAAGCACAATTCACATGCAGATTGCCAGAATGAGCAACCCGAAAAATCGAAACTACTTTAATAAGGCCAAAGAGATAGTTTTTGCAATTAAGCTAAACCTGCATTTTTCAAAAGATGAGATACTTACAACATACCTTAACCATGCACCCTACGGTGGTAATGTAATTGGCTATCGCACCGCATCGCTCAAGTTCTTTGGTAAAGAACCGCATCAGCTAACATGGAGCGAAGCTGCTACCCTTGCTGTTTTGCCAAATGCCCCTGGACTAATATATCCCACAAAAACTTCGGAAGCACTACAGAACAAGCGTAATGATTTGCTTAAAAAACTGTTTGAGAAAGGTTCCATTTCTGAGCAAACCTACCAATTGGCCATGCTAGAGCCAGTACCCAATCAGTTTCTTACGTTCGAATCGCATGCACCACATTTTGCACGTAGTCTAAAGAGCAGATATCCAGGCCAAAAAAACATATCAACAACAATTGCCTTGGATATTCAGCAACAATGTAATCATATTGCACAAAGATATGAGCATAAGTACTCATTTTTTGGAATTCACAACCTTGCAATACTTGTTGCTGATACCAAAACGGGAGCCATTAAGGCTTACGTTGGTTCTCCCAATTTTTTCGACTATAACCATGGTGGACAGGTTGATGGGGTAATGGCTCCTCGTTCTAGCGGGTCAATTCTAAAGCCGTTCCTTTATGCCTTGAGTATTGATGAAGGGTTAATAACGCCCGAAAGTCTTATCCGCGATTTACCCACGTTTTTCGATGGTTTTTCTCCAAAAAATGCAAGTCGGGAATATCAGGGAGTTGCTAGGGCAAAGGATGCTCTTGTACAATCGCTCAATATCCCTGCAGTACGATTGCTCAACTCGTATGGAGTGTTCCAGTTTTATGCCTTTTTGAAAGAGGCTGGCGTTACAACGTTACACAGAAATGCAGACGATTACGGGTTACCGCTAGTACTTGGAGGGGCTGAGGTTAATCTATGGGATATGGTATCACTTTTTAGAGGGCTTGCAAATAATGGGGTTTTTAGTAATAATATTACCCTAAGCAACGAAGGTGTTAACGAAACAATGCAGCTAATTAGCGAAGGGGCATGCTACCAAATGCTTGATATGCTAAAGGATTTGAAACGCCCAGGGAGCGAATTTTACTGGGAACGCTTTAGCGGTTCGCAGCCATTTGCATGGAAAACAGGAACAAGTTACGGACATAAGGATGCATTGGCGATTGGAGTTAATCCAGAGTTTACTATTGCCGTTTGGGTTGGTAATTTTAATGGAGAGAGCAATAAGAACCTAAGTGGTGCCACCTCTGCGGGGCCAATCCTTTTTGATATTCTGCAAACTCTGCCCCAAAAGGATAGCAAAAGATGGTTCGAAAAAGATGAGGTAGATTACAAGCATATTGTCATTTGCAAACTATCCGGCTTTAGGGCTACTGATGCATGCCCCGAAGTTGATACCATTGATGTACCCTACGGAATGAAACCCCTCCAGTCATGCGATTATCATCAGTTTAGGCATTTTTCGACCGATGGGAAGTACCAAAGTTGCTCACGCTGCTGGCATTTAGTGGGTAGCGTTAAAAAATCGGTAACAATCTATCCGCCCGATGTTGCATATTACCTAAGACAGAAAGGGCAATACATTGAAAAATTGGCAAACCATTACCCTTTATGCCCAGCAT
The DNA here is from genome assembly GCA_937915475.1 of uncultured Bacteroidales bacterium. GTDB lineage: Bacteria > Bacteroidota > Bacteroidia > Bacteroidales > Tenuifilaceae > Perlabentimonas. The sequence continues at coordinate 2,972 of CALGIR010000091.1, read as the reverse complement.
TTAAGGCGGATAAATCCCTAAAAATTATATACCCAAACATGGATGCCAAGCTGTTTTTGCCCCGGGACTTTAACGGGAAAACTCAACCCGTTATCTGTAAGGCTGGCCACACCGGAACAGGGAAAAAAGTGTTCTGGTACCTTGATGATGTTTACCTAGGAGAAACAGTTGAAGAGCATAAAATGGGGGTTATCTTTAACGAGGGCTGGAATACCATTAAGGTTATTGATGAATACGGTGCTGAGGATTCTCAAAGGGTATTAGCAACACTAAAAAGCGGTAATCAGCAATAGTTGAATTATTATAACAATTGACTGAAAACCAACCCCTAAGTATTTTCTAATCATTTTTTATCCTTTTGTGAGTTAGTAAATTGCTACATTTGTCTAAAATGATTTAAGAGCGCAATGGGCTGGGAACACGCAATAACTGATTACATAAGATTTTTAAGATTCGAGAAATCACTTGCAGAAAATTCTGTAAGCGCCTATGTGCGCGATGTCAAAGTTTTAAAGAGTTTTGCGGAAGATAGCCTAGGCAAAAGGCCTGAATCGCTTAATGCTGATGATATTTCACTCTTTCTGGAGTTTGTACAGGAAAAAGGTTACAATCATCGTTCGCAAGCTCGTATACTATCTGGTGTAAAGGGATTTTACAAGTATATGATGGTGGAAGAGGTTATTGATGTTGACCCAACAGAACTTGTTGAGGGACCCAAAATGACGCGTAAACTTCCCGAGTTTCTTAGTATCGAGGAGATAGATTTATTGATTGCAAGTTTTGACTTAAGTAAACCCGAAGGACAGCGTAACAGGGCAATTATCGAAACCCTGTATAGCTGCGGATTACGGGTGTCGGAACTAGTAAACCTTAAAATAACCAATCTTTTCTTCAATGATGAGTTGATAAAGGTACTGGGTAAAGGTGATAAGGAACGGTTGGTTCCCATTGGTAAAAAGGCAATAAAGGAGATAAACCTATATTTTCATGATAGGAATTTACTTAAGAAGATTAACAAAAAATCGGAGAATATTCTATTCCTGAACAGGAATGGAGGTAAACTCACACGCGAGATGATTTTTTTGATAGTTAAAAAGGCAGCCCAAGAGGCGGGTATAAAAAAGGCAATCAGCCCTCATACGCTAAGGCATTCATTTGCAACCCATTTAGTAGAGGGTGGAGCCGATATTAGAGTGGTTCAAGAAATGCTTGGACATGAATCGATTCTCACTACCGAGATATACACTCACCTCGATAGACAATATTTAAAGGAAACAATTCTGATGTACCATCCCAGGAGGGAGAAGGGTTAGACATAATATTTTACCTAGGCATTAAAAAGTTTACCCTGCCATGTATCCTTCTCCTCAAGTAGTTTTTCAAACTTTAGTAAAATCTGGTCGCCACGTAGTTTGCCCCAGTAAGGGGCAATGAGGAACTGTGGAGGAACCTCACTCGTAAAACGTTCAACCACAATGTTGGGATTTAGGCGTTCGATAATTCTAGTCATTAGGTCAAGATATTCATCCATAGCAAATAGGTTGAATGCCTCAGGATTTTCAGCATACTCTTTTGCCATAGCCGTGTTTTTCACAATTTGTAGTTGATGAAACTTAATGGATGTTAGCGGAAGCTTGTTTATTTCATTAGTTTGCTCAATTAGGTCAGTTTCTGTTTCACCAGGTAGACCTAATATAAAGTGAGCACCCACATCCAATCCCCGTTTAGCTGTCTCTTCAATTGCCCAAACTGATTTCTCGAAGTTGTGCCCACGGTTAACCCGTTCAAGAGTTTTGTTTAGGCAAGATTCTACCCCATACTCAACCGATACGTAATAATTCTTACTTACCTCTGCCAGGTAGTCCAGTTTATCGCTATCAACGCAATCTGGTCTTGTGCCAACAATAATTCCGGCAATTTTAGGGTGCGAGAGCGCGCTATTATATATTGATTTAAGGTCTTGCAAACTCGCATGTGTGTTTGTATAGGCTTGAAAGTACGCCAGAAAACGTTCAGCCCTTCTGTACCTAAATGCATGAAACTCTATTCCCTCGTCAAGTTGCTGGGCAATTGATTTGTCGGGCTTGCAGTAGCTCGGATTAAACGAGTTGTTGTTGCAGTAAGTGCAGCCACCTCTACCTAGGGTTCCATCGCGGTTTGGGCATGTAAACCCTGCATCGATGGTAAGTTTTTGCACTCTACCACCAAATTTTCTCTTTATATATTTGGTATAGCTGTTAAATCGACGGTTATCTCCCCATTTAAACATTTTACTGGTATATTTATCAGGCAAATGTACTCAACAATTTTTAAGGATGAATTTTAAGATCATTGTTGTCCGATAAAAAAATTCACATTAATGTAGAGGCACCTCTTTTATTGATGAAACTAACTACATCCCATATCTGGGCTTTGCCCCAACCGAGCCGTTTTGTGGCGAGCTCACCGCAGGTAAACCCCACTTACTTTCTTTTCTTGAAAGCAGAAAGTAAGCAAAGAAGTTCAAGGCTGCGTCCGCCTCACTCGAAAAACTACGCGATGCGGGCTAAAAAACTTGAACTTGCACCTCCCTTCGGTCGGTGCTTCGAACAGCAGATTTTTCTTAACGCCCGTTGTGCTTGTTTTTCGGCTCACCGGCCGATGCCAATCGCAACTCGAATCGTTTATCCCAAAATGTATTATTTCACCTAAATACAAGTGACTGACAATCAATTAAATGCCGACGGATCATGCATAAAGCACTTCTAATCATACTATTTCAATTGCCCTAAGCCCAATATCAGCAAGGCAAAGCGCAAGCCACAGCACAAAACATGCTGTATAACATATTGGGGGGGGGGGCTATACATACAATACTTTTGTATGTTTGGTATAAATAAACGTTTGCAAAAAGTTTAACCAGTACGAAAGGAGGCCATAAAACTAGCTTAACCAACACCCGAGCAGCCGCTGCAAGGCAATGGTTGCAAGGC
>CALGIR010000090.1 GCA_937915475.1 uncultured Bacteroidales bacterium | reverse complement strand
CTGATTAGTAAAAATAAAGACATCGCTATTAAGGACGATTTAAAAATAATTAATAGAAATGCACGCTATCTTATTTCAATGGTCAATCAGCTCATCGACCTTCAAAAGATAGATACCAATAACATGATTTTGCATCCAACGACATTTAATCTAGAAAAACTTCTAAATCAAACAGCCTCCGATTTCTCAAGTCTTTTTAATTCAAGAGATATAGAACTAGAAACATATTATAAACTAAGTCACGATTTTGTGGTAGCCGACAAAGAGAATATTCATAAAATACTCTTTAACTTGTTGTCCAATGCTGTTAAGTACACTCCCAACATGGGCAAGGTAATTATACACGCCAATCAGTTTAGAGATCTAGAGTCAGGAAATTTACTTCAATATATATCTGTAACCAATAGTGGCAGTGTTATTGATGACAAAGAAAAAGAAATAATTTTCAACCGATATTACAGATCATCAAAACAAAATGATTATACTAAATATGGTCAAAGCAGTACAGGAATTGGGTTGCACATTGTAAAGAAGTTAGTTGATTTGCTTAATGGCACAATCGTTTTAAAATCGTCAGAAAACATTGGAGTATCTTTTAGATTTTACTTTCCCATATCTATTGCAGAAAGTATTGAAATAGTAAATGAACAAGCATTTTCAAAACCAGTTACTGTAGAAGACACAATTATTCCATTCATCCCCATCGATAAAGAAAAGCCAAATCTTCTACTTGTTGAGGACAATCCAGATATGCGTGCCTACATAAAAAAAATACTTTCTCCTAAATTTAACGTTGCTGAAGCAAATAATGGAGAAACTGGTTTTGAAGCAGCTAAGAAAATAATACCCGATTTTATTGTTTCTGATTTGATGATGCCCGTATACGATGGTGCAAAACTATGTAAACGGATTAGAGATGATATGGAGTTATGTCATATCCCATTTCTGCTACTTACCGCTAATTCAAGCGAAAGAGCATATATAGAAAGTTTTGAAAACGGTATAGATGGATATATCACAAAACCTTTTGATGAAACAATGCTACTGGTTCAGATAGAAGCCATAATGAACAACCGAGACATACGTCAAAAGAAATTTATAGAAGGTGGCTTAAATTTATCTGAGCTTGATGCAGGATATACAGACCAACAGTTCATGCAAGAAGCTATAGACATAATAGATAAGAATTACGAAGACTCAAATTTTGGAGTAAAAGAACTAGTATCTCATCTGGGTATGAGTTACGCAATTGTATACAAAAAGTTTATTTCACTTTCAGGAATGCCACCTGTAAGGTTTATACTTCTATATAGACTTAAAGTTGCAAAAAAACTGCTAGATTTGAATAAAAATAATAATGTGTCAGAAATTGCTTATCGTGTAGGTTTTAATGATCCAAAATATTTCACCCGCTGTTTTGTAAAACAATACAATATAACTCCAAGTTCAATTATAAGTCAGGAGACATTGAAAACAAATTCAAACAGGTGAAATATTTTCAGGGCTAAATTCTATTTAAAGCTAATCCAGTCAATTTCCACACTCCCTTCACTGTTAAGGGATGCCTTAATATCGCGGACTCCCTCTGGAACAGTTTTTAAAGGCACAGTAATTTCCTTCCAGCTACTATCAGCGGGTACATTTAATTCTGCCAAGATCTTGCCGGAGGGTTCATTCAAACTTAGGCTCAAAGTACCGCCTGTTTTGGATGAAACTCTTGCTGTAATCTCACTAAGTTTTGTTTTACCGAAATCAACACGATTATAACTTGTCCATGCTTCTTTCTTATTTAAAATAAGTTTCCATCCATCAAAAAGGTTATCCATATTAACATAGTCTATGGAAGTACCTTCGGGACTTACAGCTGAATATCTGTCTAGATGTATAATACTATTAGCAGGAGTGATACCCACACCTCTGAGAGTTGGAATTACCTGCTGAATTGTTCCATCAGCATTAAAAAAAAGTGAATCTATTCTAGCGGACCTGTTTTTATCAAAATCGGGAGAATAGTCGTTGTGATGATAAAAAAGATACCATTGATTTTCATACTCTACAATTGAGTGATGGTTTGTCCAACATCCCGTAGGCGATTCTTCCATAATAATTCCTTGAAATTCAAAAGGGCCCATCGGATTATCACCTATTGCATATGCCAAAGTTTCGGTTTCTTCGCGTACCCATGGAAAAGTATAATAATATATATCGTTCCTTTTAAAAACAAAAGGACCTTCTTTAAAACCTTCTGGCAAACCTTCTATTTGCATTGGCTCGCTATCTAGTTCAAGCATATTGTCTTTTAATTTGGCCACAGACATACCACGACCCGACCAATAAATATATGACTCACCGTTGCTGTCAATCAACACACACGGATCGATACCCGAAATTCCTTCAATTGGTTTTTCTTCTATGGTGAATGGTCCATACGGGGTATCCGAAATAGCAACTCCAATAGCAAAACCTCGTCTGACCTCACCTCCTGGTGTTGATGGAAAATAGAAATAATATTTTCCATCTTTATACACACAGTCGGGAGCCCACATTGAGTATGACTCAGCGGCTACCCATGGCACATTTTCCTGACTCACAATTACTCCATGATCGTGCCAGTCTACCAAATTATCTGAAGAAAACACATGATAATCTTCCATACAAAACCACTCCTTTAGTCGCTCTATAGGGCTTGGTATATCATGAGAAGTATACATATACATTTTCCCCTCAAAAACTCTAGCCGTTGGATCTGCAGTAAACTGATCCTTTATGATTGGATTCTGACTAAATGCTGAAAACAAAAAAAATGTAAGGATAATGAATGAAATTCCTCTCTTCTTTAGTACTTTATTTCTCATATCTTAAATGTAAATTATGTAATATATTATAATTAGACAAATTAACTCATCTTGGCAGTAGATAACACGAAGATAATAAAATAATCTAAAACATTATCACATTACTAGCAGTATTTCAAAACATATGACAAAATACGATACAAGTCTATAGCTAGTACCTATTATGTTCATACCTTGCTGGTACCTCGCTCGGTGCCTCCTCGAAATTTAACGAGTATAATCCGAACCATGTACTACTAATGTTATAACAATATATGAATCTAGTGATAGTTAACTAGGAGGATTTTTTATGTTTTACAGAGGATATTTTTATTATTAATAGAATAATCCTCCTTATGCAAAGATTTTTTAACCCATCTGTGTGTAAATAGTCATTTTTTTATGCTTCGTAAACATAATGATATAATTTTCAATAAAAACAAAACACATGTCTTCATTGTTGAAATTCATTTTAATTTAAATAAAACATTATTAAACTCTATTTCTATGAAAAAAAGAATTCTATTCTTATTTATGAGCTTATGTCTTTTCATTACTTCCTATGCACAAGTGCAGGTAAGGGGTATTGTTAGAGATATTCTGGGTGATCCAATTCCAGGCGTTACCATCGTGGAAAAAGGAACACAACATGGTGTAATAACCGATATGGATGGTAATTACTATATTACTGTAGCAGGACCAGAATCGATACTGCAATACTCATTTGTTGGTATGGATACATGGGAGGTTGTTGTCGGAAATCAATCCAATATTAATGTAGTTTTACAAGAAACAGCTACAGATCTTGATGAGATAGTAGTAGTGGGTTATGGTACAATGCGAAAGAGTGACATTTCAGGAGCTATTTCATCTGTACGATCCGATGCATTAGAAAACATTGTTACCTCTGACGCAGCAGCAGCTTTACAGGGTAAGGCTTCGGGTGTGCAGGTATTATCAAATTCTGGTGCTCCTGGTCAGGGTGCCAGTATTCGTGTACGTGGATACTCTTCCAATTCGGGTAATATTGGCCCGCTTCTTATTGTTGACGGACTACAGGTTGATAATATCCAATACCTAGACCCATCTATGATTGAATCAATCGAAATCTTAAAAGATGCCGCTTCAGCTGCTATTTATGGGGCTCAAGCTGGTAACGGCGTTGTATTAGTAACAACTAAAACTGGTGCATCTGCCAGAGGTACTTCAACCATAACATATGATATGAGTTATGCTAATCAAAGTCTTGCCAGGCTACCGCAGATATTTGGCGCTGCCGATTTTATAGAATACAAGAAAATGTCGGGTCTCCCTATCGAGACACAGTTACAGGCAAACAATTACGATGGCACTGATACCGATTGGTTTGATGCTGTATTCACCCCCTCGTGGAGTAAAAAGCATACGCTTGCTTTTCAAGGTGGTAATAACAATGGTAATTATTTTACTTCTCTTAATTATATTCATAATGATGGTATAGTAAGAGGTGATAAGGATGTGTACAAACGACTATCTGCACAAATCAATGCCGATTATAATATCAAGAAATGGTTACAGGTGGGTACCAACAACTCAATAGAAAAATGGTCTACCAAGTCTGTTCCTCATATGACCCAATACGGTTCATTAATGAACTCGGTGCTAACAATTGACCCGTTAACCCCTGTGTACTATTCTAGTCCCGATCAGTTTGCACCAACAATGAAACAGGCATATGATGAAGGACAGAATATACTTAGGAATCCCGAAAATGGACTATACTATGCAACTTCAAAATATATTACAGATGATAGTGGTAACCCATTGTTGCAAAGAGACCGTGTAGACTCTGAGAACAAAGGCATTACATTGCGTGGTATGATTTACGGTAATCTAAAACCTATAAAGGGACTTGTTATTACTTCGCGTTTGGGCTATAGGGTTGCGCAGAGCAACGCTCACAGTTTTAATACGCCTTATTATGCCACTCCTCAGGCAAAGTCTGAAGATTACAATATCTCAGCAAACGTAAATACAAGTGTTTATTATCAATTTGAAAATTTTGCCAATTATAATATCACTCTAGATCAGCATGCAATAACAGCAATGGCAGGTATGTCTTTTATTGAGAATAGTTGGGACAACGTGAGCACCAGTGCACAAGGACCAGATATACTAACAGGATATGAGCCTAACTTCCGTTATATGGATTATGTGAAAAGTAATATCGTTGACGGTGAAGAGAAAACAGTAAAAAGCTATGGAAACCTACCTGGTAATTCTACGCAGCTATCTTACTTCGGCCGCCTCGTTTATACTTTTGATAATCGATACACCTTACAGGCAAACTTCCGTGCTGATGCATTCGACTCATCTAAGTTGCCCGCCGATAATCGCTGGGGGTACTTCCCTTCATTTTCGGCAGGTTGGACTGTTAGTAATGAAAAATTCTTTTCGGAAAATATAAACACTGACACTTTTTCGTTCTTAAGATTGCGTGCTTCATGGGGAAGAAACGGAAATATCAATGTTCTAAATAACTACAGATACAGTACCACAATTGCATATAACAGCTCGTGGTATCAGTATGGCGTTGAAAATGCTGCTCCTTCATATGGTTCAAAACCTTCGGGACTGGCCAACCCTAATCTAAGATGGGAAACTTCAGATCAGCTCGACTTAGGTGTTGAACTTAGATTCTTAAGAAACAGGCTTAGTTTTTCTGCAGACTATTACAACAAGAAAACAGAAGACCTTCTAGTAAATATAAAACCTGTTCCTGAACTTGGTGTGGCAGAAACTACTGTAAACGCTGGTTCAGTTCTTAATAGGGGATTTGAGCTTGAGACTTCTTGGAGAGATAATATTGGTGAAGATTTCAGCTATTCTATCAGTGCCAACTTCACTACATTACATAACGAAGTTACTTACCTAGATCCTTCTATTTCGCGACTAGAGGGTGCAACTGGTGGTGTTGACGGCACAAACAATCCAATACGTACAGCATTTGAAGTTGGACATCCAATTTGGTATTTCAGAGG
>CALGIR010000089.1 GCA_937915475.1 uncultured Bacteroidales bacterium | reverse complement strand
AAACAGTCCAGAAATTGTTAATAACTGCCAGAAATGACTCCTGAGTAGTTACAAAAATAGTACCCACGGCATGAGAAACACCCTTATCAGTCCCATAACGATTAAGTAACTTCACAACTACCAATCGGCTAATTAATTTCGACAGAAAAAAAACAAGGAATAAACCAACTACGATGTATAAAAGCATGCCCAAAGAAAGATTGGAGCTGCCTTGCGAAAAGATAGACTTTCCAAGAAATTCAGTTATAGTTTGCCAAAATTCATTAAAGGTTTCCATAGCCATAAATTTAAGTACCAATTTACATAAAAATCACGGCCAATAGTTAATACTGAGAATGTTTTTCAGAAAATGTCCTCTGAATATTTGTTTATGCTAACTAGTGTGTAAAAATGGGGAGAGCCAAACGGCAATCCGTTCATTGCGATAAATATACCTCCGTCATTGCAATTCGCCCTGTCTGTCCTGTCTTTCGAGAGGCAGGCAGTAGGCGAAGGAACAATCTGTTTTTGAAGAAGTTCATAATAAAAGACTGCTTTCCCAGACACAAAACCTAAGTATTGCTATAATCCAATGGTACTTTTCGTATCAAACGAATAATCATGCTTAATTTTAGCTTAGTTTGACAATGCTTTAAAAACCAAAAACATATGTTTGTTTATCTTTTTAATAGAATCATGAAACAATATCCTTTTTTATCTGTTAGTATTCAGATTTAAATAGATAACTTAACCAAACATTACATACGCTAACAGGATGAGAAAACGCTTACTAGTATTAATTAGCATTATAGCATTTGCTCAAGTTGTTTTGGGACAAAACACTGGGTCGATAAAGGGAAAAGTGGTTAACAAGCAAAATAATGAGCCTGTACCATTTGCCAATATTGTGATCTGGGGAACTAACATTGGCTCATCGTCCGATTTTGACGGCAACTTTGTTTTTGCTGGTTTAGAGCCTGGTTTTATTGAGCTAAGGGCATCGGCAGTAGGCTTTAAGCCCTATGTTGCCAGCTCGGTACAAATTACTAACGCTCGTTCCGTTTTTATTGAAATAGAACTAGAGGAAACTGCTGTCGAAATTGAAGGAGTTGTAATTACAGCAAGCCCTTTTAGGCGAAGCGAGGAGAGCCCTGTTTCGTTACAGCGCATTGGGATTGCCGAAATTGAGAAAAACCCAGGTGGAAACCGCGACATAAGCCGAGTTATACAATCGCTCCCTGGGGTAGCATCAACACCTGCATATCGAAACGATGTGATCGTTCGCGGTGGAGGACCCAGCGAGAATACTTTTTACCTCGATGGCGTTGAGATTCCAAACATAAACCACTTTGCTACGCAAGGTGCATCGGGTGGATCAGTGGGCATTATTAATGCCGACTTTATTCGCGAAGCGAATTTTTATTCTGGGGCTTTCCCTGCTTCAAAAGGCAACTCGTTAAGCTCTGTGCTCGACTTTAGGCAAATTGATGGTAATAGCGAGCGCATGAAGTATAAGGCGGCAATTGGTGCCAGCGATTTAGCCCTTACTCTTGATGGCCCTTTAACCGATAACACAACCTTTATATTCTCGGCACGACGCTCGTATTTACAATTGCTATTCAGTGTTATTGGTTTACCTTTTTTGCCAACCTACAACGATTTTCAGTTTAAAACACGTACACGAATAGATGAACACAATGAGATAACTGTTCTGGGTATTGGTGCAATCGACCAGTTCTCGCTTAACACTGGACTCAAAAACCCAACGCCAAGCCAAAGGTATATTCTTAACTATGTACCAGTTAATACGCAATGGACCTACACCACTGGTATTGTTTACAAACACTTTCGCGAGAAGAGTTTTGACACATGGGTGCTTAGTCGTAATATGCTCAATAACAGACAAACCAAATTCCCCGAAAACGATGAGACCCAGGAGAAAATCCTTGATTACCTATCGCAGGAATCGGAGAATAAATTTCGATACGAACATGATAGAAGGTTAAACAATGGATCAAAGTTAAATATTGGCGGTGGAATTGAATACTCTAGATATACAAACCAAACCCATAGAGCGTTTTTCAGCAATGGAGCCCTAACTCCCATTGATTACGAATCAGAGCTTAATCTTTTTGGCTGGAGCCTTTTTGGGCAATACAGCAAAACATTCTTTAACGAGAAACTTAATGCATCGGTTGGCCTTCGCGCCGATGCAAATTCATACTCGTCAAGTATGGGCAATTTGCTAAATCAGTTAAGCCCCCGATTATCTGCCTCATACGAACTTAATAACGATTTCTGGGTAAACTTCAACGTGGGAAGGTACTATCAGCAACCACCCTATACCATGCTCGGTTACGCTTTATCAAATGGAACTCTTGTTAATAAAAGCAATAGCTTAAAGTACATTCAATCCGACCATATTGTGGCAGGGTTTGAGTGGTTACCCAACATTAAAAGTCGGGTTACCCTTGAGGGTTTCTATAAACTATACAACATCTACCCTTTTTCTGTAACCGACAGCATATCGATTGCCAGCAAAGGAGCAGATTATGGGACCTTTGGCGACGAAGAGGTTACCTCATCTGCAAAAGGGCGATCCTATGGTATGGAACTGCTGTACCGCTCACGAGATGTTTTTGGGTTTAACACCATTGTAGCCTACACCATGGTTTGGAGTGATTCAGAAAATGCAAACCCAACTATTTCTGGCAATTGGGTGCCAACCGCCTGGGACAATAGACACATAATAACCCTTACGGCAACACGCAGCTTTAAAAAGAATTGGGACTTTGGCTTTAAATGGCGATTTGTTGGCGGTGCTCCCTATACACCATGGGATTTGCAAACTTCAGAGCTTATCTCGGCATGGGACACACAGGGACGGGGCTATTTAGACTATAATCGATTTAACACCCTAAGGGTTGGCTCATTTCATCAACTTGATATTAGAATTGATAAGATGTTTTACCTTAGCAAATGGACCCTCAACCTTTACGCTGATGTACAGAATGTTTACGGATTTGCAGGCGAACAACCCGATAACATAATTGTTAGACTTGATGAAAACGGGAATAAAATGATTAACCCAAACGATGCTTCACGCTACCTACTTGATATTATTCCGGGCACCGGAGGTGGTACAATACTCCCATCCGTAGGTATTATTCTTGAATTTTAGCAATAAATCCAACAATATTAGAAACAATGAGAACACTTAAAATAACATCACTGATTTTTCTCATAACTCTTTCTGGTTGCGTTAGCTCGCCAAAAACTCAACCACAAGAAAAAACAGAAACCATCAGCACACAACCATTTCCCAATGGAACGCCAATCGCTATAATCTTCGAAAAGGGAGAAGAATTCTATCATCCACTAATCGTATTTTGGTTGGAAGATGACAAGGGGCAATTCATAGAAACCCTCTATGCATCACAATCCATTGCCACCGGAACTTTTATGTACGGAGTGGCTGTTGGCAAAAAATGGAAAAAGGGAGAAAGACGCAAGCCAGCAGCACTACCCTACTGGGGACATCGCCGAGGCATAAAAGCCACTGATGGACTATTCCTACCAACGCCGCGAGACCCACTGCCCGATGCTATAACTGGGGCAACACCAATAAATAACTTTACTATTAACACAAAGGTCAAGGCTGATACTGAGTATGTAAAAATTTTCATGGAGATAAACCAAACTTGGGATTGGAACCATTACTGGCACAACAACCTTTACCCCGATGATGATGACTACAAAACCAGCTGCCAACCTGCGTTGGTTTACATGGCAAGAGTTAACCTGACAGAGAATGGTTCTATCCATGAAATGGTGCCAATTGGGCACAGTCATCCGTCAGGTAAAACAGGTGAACTCTTCCCTGATATATCAAACCACACCACGGCACTAAAAATCGTAAAAAGCATAACAGTTAAGGTAGCCACACTTGACTAAAGACCCTCAATTTATTAACTTGTGCAAATGGAAACAATTAAAAAAAAGCATGTTGTTATTGCAGGTGCAACGGGACTTATTGGTACCGAACTAGCCAAAAAGTTAATTGATGATGGTAATACTGTACTAATACTTACCCGATCGCCACAAAAAATTGATACAAATTATTTGGGGAAATATAGCTACTTAGAATGGGGCGGTTTTTTTTCAACGTGGCTAGTAAGAGAAATTGAAAAAAGCGATGTGGTGATAAACCTAACTGGCGAAGATATTGCGTCAAAACCTTGGACTCGTCGGCGGCGCATGCAGCTTATCCGAAGCAGATTAGGTACAACCCGTGCGCTAGCAAAAGCATGCCACTATGCCGAGAAAAAACCCAAGGTTTTTATTCAAGGCTCTGCCATTGGGTTTTATCCACTTGTGGAGGGCAAGAAATTTACAGAGAAAGATGAGCCTGGCACAAATTTTCTAGCCAGACTCACAACCGAATGGGAGCAAATTGCCAAATTGGAGGTTCCAAAAGAGGTTCGATTGGTTGTAGTTAGAACAGGAATAGTCCTATCGGCTAAAGGAGGTATGTTACCCAAGTTGCTAAAGCCGATTAGACTTTTTGTTGGCGGTTGGTTTGGGACAGGGGAACAAACCCTATCGTGGATTCATATCACAGATGAGGTTAGGGCGATTATTTACTTAATGAATGATTCTGGGGCGAAAGGATACTTTAACCTAACATCACCAAACCCTGTAAGCCAAAAAACATTAGTGAAAACTGCGGGAAAAACGATAAAAAGACCCACTTGGATTCCAATTCCTTCATTTGCTGTAAAACTCTTACTGGGTCAAATGGCGGATGAAGTTCTACTAAAGGGAAGCCATGTTGCTCCAACCAGACTAGCTAAAAGGGGGTTCGAGTTTACTTACCCTAATATAGATCTTGCGCTTGCATCATTACTAAAGCGTAAACATTAGAAGTTCCATCCCAAGAAATTCCAATGGTATAACTCCCAAAGTGCTGCGATATTGGCCAATAAGATTAACAGGTAAAACATGCGACTTGTTAGCGCTATCGTCTTGTGCCTAAAAACGCCTATGGTTTGTACAAACATTAATACCACCAAAGGAATTTGAATAATTGGGATAACAAGCAAAATCTTTAGTAAGCTAGGCACTGCATAAATCGCTTGCTCTTTACCGCCTAAAACAGATAAGACACCAAGTACAAAAACAGCTAAAAGCAATGCGCTTAACCATGCCACCAATTTTGAGCCCACTGGTATTGCTCTCGAAGCTACGCTCATAGGCTGATAACGCCTACGA
>CALGIR010000088.1 GCA_937915475.1 uncultured Bacteroidales bacterium | reverse complement strand
AGCATGTGCCCCATGTGAAGCACACCGGTTACATTGGGAGGGGGGATAACTATGCAGAAAGGCTCACGCTCGTCGGGAACAGAGCGGAACAGTTTATTGTCTAACCAGTATTTATACCATTTGTCTTCAACCTCGGACGGATTGTACTTTGCAGGAATATCCATATTAGCTTGATTGTATTATTGTTAAAAATGCAAGATTGCAAAATTAAGAATTTTAGCATACTTGCGGGTAATTAATTACCGCAAAAACTAAAAATAGCGGCAATTGGGGTTTTTACTCATTACAATCTCCCATTTCCGTCATTGCCTGCCTGTCGGCAGACAGGCGATACCGACGTTCTGTGTCGGGAGAAGCAATCTTTTCTTTTCTATCATCGTAGTTCACGGGTTTTATATTTCTTCCCCCCAGCAACCATCCCCTTTTTGTTAATTACGCTTTGCTAAGCCTGTTCTTATTAGCGATAAAGAGGGGGAGGGAATAAATTTTAAAGACAGTAGTATAAAAAAGTTTAGTTTTTGTTTGCAGTTAAACTTTTGTTTGTATATTTGTGTGGAATATTAATCACTAACTAAAAAAACAAAAATTATGAAAAAATTATTTACTTTATTATTGATTGTCTCTATGGCGTTTGTGTCATTTGCACAGCGGACTGTAGGTGAAGAGATTGAATTTGATTTCACTAAGATTCGTGCAGAAGTAGGAGACACTATATGGCCAGGTAACCTTGTAAATGCCACTGGTTGGTCAGTTTATAGCTGGAGTGAAGGAAATGGTCATATTCTTGGAATAAACAATTATGGTGACCAAGGATATGGTCAGGTTGTTGAATTTGCAGCTGACGAAGAACCCTATGCAATTGGTAGCGCCATTTACTGGATTGGAGCAAGAACAGGTGGGTTTGCAGATGTTGTATTTACAGTATGGGATTATTCTACGGGTGAAGTTGGCGAGGTTTTAGGTTCGAAAACTATTGAAATGAGTGAAGTCGAAGCGAGCACTAATTTTGCAGGAGCCTTTACTGTTACCTTTGATCAGCCCATTAATGTAACAGGTGACTATGTAATTGGAGTTGATTTGTCAGACTTAGCCGAGTGGGAAGATGAAGTATACGAATTCGCTAATGTTTCCTCTAAAAGTGGTGATGGTAATGAAGCAGGCTTAGCATTAGTTAAAGAGGCAGATGGGGTTTGGGGACCTGTTTTAGACCATGGTGTTGATTTTGATATTGCAATTTTCCCTATTGTTTCTGAGCCAGCAAGTGCTGGATTGCTGAACAATTTTACGGTTAATGCTTATCCAAACCCATTTACCAACGAAATTACCATCAGTAATGCAAAGGTTGAGCGCGTTGTTATTTACAACCTAATTGGCCAAGAGGTAATGAATGTTAGGGTTAATGGTAACAAGGTTATCACAAGCGATCTTTCAAGCGGTGTTTACGTTGTTTCTTTCGAAGGAAATGGCGAGCGTGCAATTCGCAAGATGATTAAGCAATAGTATTGCCAAATATGTTTATAAGAAAAGCTGCCCTTTGGGGCGGCTTTTTTTATGCCTTTTTTCCCCGTCACTGCTTGCGGCACCCATTGCATTTTCCCTTTTGTCATTGCACCCTTCCCTTTTCGTCATTGCTAGCGTTTTTTGCGAAGCAATCTTTATCTCCCTTCCGTCATTGCGATACCGACGTTCTGTGTCGGGAGAAGCAATCTTTTATAACGAACTAAATCTGCTCCATAGGCATAAATTACAAGGATAATAAATGTGCGGGATGACAGATTGCTTCGATAGAAAGTGCGCTGTCTCGCAATGATGGGACAAAACCTGCGTCATTGCGATACCGACGTTTTGTGTCGGGAGAAGCAATCTTTTATAACGAACTAAATCTGTTCAACGGGCATAAATTACAAGGATAATAAATGTGCGGAGTGACAGATTGCTTCGGCGCAAAGAACGCTTCCTACCTCTGGTAGGCAGGCTCGAAATGACGGGAGGATAGGGGTTAGGGGTTATGGGTGAAGAGTTAAAAGTGAAGAGTTTTGGGATTAGGTTGAGGTTAAGGTTTAGGTTGAGGGTTTTCCTTTCTGTTATTGTACTCTTTAGCAACCGAGCAAAAAAAATCCAGAAGGATTGCCCCTCTGGATTTTTAAAAATATATATGGTAATAAGATGTTATCTCTTAATCATCTTTCTTACCGCTTTTTGACCTTGCTTGTTTACTATGGTTACAAGGTAAACGCCCGAGGGTAGGTTATCTGTGTTAATCTCGGTACGGTTGGTGCCAGTAAGATTAACGCTCATTACCTGCTGTCCAATTAGGTTAACAATCATAATGCGACTTGCATTCTCAATATTGTCAATCGTAAGAACATTGGTAAATGGGTTGGGGTATGCGCTAATGCTTTCGCCCCAAACAGTTGCAACGCTAGATACTAGTTCGACATCGGCAGCAAAACGAGGAAGAATTTTTGCATGGTCGAAGCTGAAGTGACCAATACCTGTAATATTATAGCTTTCGTTAAGCGTAAATGCTTCGGCAGCTCTATGGTCAAACATGTCATCATCAACATATACAGGTCCTGATCCATCGTCAACGCCAAGTACACCATAGTTATCAACTTCAATTGTATACTCAGCATTTTTTACTTGTACAAGCACACCTTCCCATGGTTCTTTTGCTGCTTCTGCAGTTGTGATTACAGTTGGTGCAGGAAGCGCATTGTTTGTGCTTACTACTTCAATATTCATGGTTACTGTTCCGCCAGCGGTAGTTAGCTCGGTAAGGGTAAAGTATTCCTCAATTTTTCCAGAAACTACAATCTCATCGCCTACGTTTGGTATGTCCTCCATAAACTCGTTGAATACGTACAGTCCATTCCATGCACCTTCTCCATCCTGAATAAATAAACCTTTAAATACGCCACCCTCGAAGTTATAATGGTATGCCGTTACAATGCCAGTAGTGGTAACAACCTGTCCGGCGTATGGGCTATCGCCAGATGGTGCCGGAGTGTACTGGATATCGTAAATTGAGATGATGTTAGATGCGGTAACTGTTACAGTCCAAACCTTAGTGGTTGTACCGTCCTGAGCGGTTACAGTATAGGTAACTGCATTCGTAAAGTCTTGTGCAACATCGCTCGATGGGTTAATGGTAGCACCAAGGCTTACCGTAATGGTAGGTACAAGAGTAGTTACATCAGTACCAGGAGCAACGGATATTTCAACAGTTTTTGCTTCACTGTCAATAACTGCAGGGCCAATTTGCTCAGTAAGGCTAAAGGTTATAATTTCTGCCTTTGTGCTAACAGCTTCCTCGGTAATGGTTACGGTCCAGTCTTTGGTAGCCCCCGATTCTGCCTCAACGGTATAAACAACCGGATTGGTAAAATCAACAATCGTAACGCCCGATTGCTGTACAACAGTACCTACGGTTGCAGAAGCACCCGTTGATAAGGTAAATGTAGGGGTAAGTGTAACTAAATCAGTTCCGTTAAGTACCTTAAGGGTAACGGTGGCAGCTGTGGCATCAATGGTTGCGGGTGCCATTTGTGCATCAACCATAAATGTTAGTATCTCTGCTTCGTCGTTATTACCATGCCATCCAAGGAAACTGAATGTGTCTTTAGGATGAACAACCCACTCGCTATCCTCAGCATTGGTTCCGGCTGATGCTGCCCAATTGGTATTACCAATAGTCACTGAATTTTTACGAACAAGCGTGTGGTCTTTTGCTGCACCAGTAACCCCTGCTACATCAAAATCAGGGAAACTGGCATCGCCTGCGGATAAGGTAGTTGTACCGAAGATGTCAATAAGAACATCGTTTTTATAGAGTCCTATTGCATCATTCCCATTGTAAAATGTAACATTACTGGTAATATCTGCTAAAGCAAGAATTTCGGAAGCTGCTTGTGAGTTGGCAATAACGTAAACAGCACCAGCAGCAAGGGTTCCAGTTAAACTTTCCGTATTGTTTGCTATGTTAGAACCATTGGTAAACTGTCTTACCTCGTATGCCGATAGATCAACGGGTGCGTCAGTTGGATTATAAATCTCCAGTGCTTTGTTATTGCTGCTACCCTCAATGTACTCGCTAAAGAACAGGTCGCTAGCAGGTTGTGCCATTGTGGTAAATTTCCACGACTGATCTGTAATAGCAGCAAGTGGATTACCAGCAAGGTCCTGAATCATTCCAGCAGTTATGTTGATATAGTACTCGGTATTCCAATCAAGTTCTGTAATATCGCCAGTAACTACGTTATCGATAACCGTACCGTCGGTTGCATTTAAGGTTTGTACAAGAGTATTACCAGTTACCTTGTGAATGGTTAGGCTACCTGTTGCCAGTTGTACATCCTCGTCAAACTCAACCATAAGTGTAAAACTGGTAGGTATATCGGTTGCACCAATAAGCGGGTACGAGTTAGTTGCCAAAGGAGCTTGGGTATCGATTAATGTAGAGGTTTCAGTAGTTTCATAGTAGAATGTGGCATCTGCTGCATCGGCAATACGGAAATGGTATGCACCAAAATCACCATTAGGTACTGTGTAGGTATAGGTGCCAAGTGTAGCTAAAATAGGCTCCTCATTAATTAGGTATTCTGCCTTAGCTGCATCTACCGCGTAAAGGTTTACATTGGTAATATTGGTCGATGTCCAGGTAAATACAATGTCATCGCCGGTATTGTAACTGTTTACGCCAACGGGAGCAGTAAGGGTAAGCTCGCGGTTCTCGCCGTTTAGGGTAACCTTGTAGTAGACTACTGTGTTATCCTCGGCAGTAACGGCGGCAACTATTACGTCATCATCAGCTAGTGCTTGGGTCGCAAGATCTCCTTCGGCAACCACAGCGTTGTTAAGTTTCACCTCAACAGTTGAAGTAGCCACAGTTGTAGTAGCAGTAATCCCTACAAAGTCCGTAAAATCGTCAACAAACATTGTTGCACCTTCATCCGCATCGGGATCGGCAACTACTAGTCCGGTTAGCCCAAGTGCATTCTCGCCGCCAAGGGTAAAGGTTGCAAGGGTTGCATCATCGCTAAGCATTACCCAATCAGCTGTTGAGCGTGAGGTTAGCTGTATGGTGGCAAAGTGTTGACCAACAAGGGTAAGCATTTCAACAATGTTCTGGGAGGGAATTTCCTCGCCAATATAATCCGACTCGCTAAAGGCAGTACGGAATTTTCCGGTTCCTTCGCTATTATCCTGTATGTCGTAATTTTGACCAGAAGCGAAAGTTCCTGTAGACGTAAATGTTATATTTTCCAGCTTAATCAGCTTAGACTGGTCGGCTGAGGTTAAGTCGGCCAAAGTGGTTGTAAAAGGTACAACAGGATTATCAAGTGAGACAGGTGCCCCAGGATCTTCAAGAGGAACAAACTGAACCAGATCACTATAGATATTAATCTTACCTACCAGGCCTGTCATTTTACTACCAATTGGGTACTCTTCTGTAATTACACCAGGGCTGTCATCAATTAGTATGGCCGCATTGTCATCCTGTATATACTTTTGGTGACGGGCAGTGCGTGAGTAGGTAACAATGGCAGAGCCATCGAAACGAGCCTCGGTGTTTGCAGGGCGTGTATTTAAGGTAGATAGAGCGGTGTGAACCTCTCGAACCTTAAATTCAGTAGATTCAGCAGCTGGAATACCATCGGCTGCATCGGCAACGCGCAGCTTGTAAGCAGCGCTAAACTCTGCATCGGCAGGTACGGTAAAAGTAGCTGTACCATCAGCAGCAGGAGTTGAAGCCACCATGGTGGCTTCAAC
>CALGIR010000087.1 GCA_937915475.1 uncultured Bacteroidales bacterium | reverse complement strand
AATACTTACCCCCTCCAAAGGTAACCTCAATGGAGGGGGTAAGTATTAAGGATATTGATAGGGACAAGCTTTCGCCAAGTAGGTTTCATTTGCTGGTTACTGATTTGTCGTTTATTTCCCTTACCAAGGTTATGACCTATTTTACCGATTTGCTTTTGCCACAGGGAAGTGTGGTTGCACTCATCAAACCCCAGTTTGAGGTTGGTAGAGAGCAAGTGAGCAAGGGTGGAATTGTTCGGAATGCCAAAGCGCACAAAATTGGCATTGAGAACGTTGTAGAGGCTGCCATTCAGTTTGGTTTGCACCTAAAGGACTTAACCTGGGCTCCAATTCATAGCACATCAAAAAACATTGAGTACTTAGCCCATTTTGTGCAAACACCATGTGCAGAGACTAATATTATGCATGTAGTGGAAAGTGCTTTTGCAGACCGTAAAACCAAGCAAAAGCTTTGAGGCTCACCATTTTTTTATAACTTGCAAGGTTATTTCTTTGTTAGTTCATGTAGATAATATCACTAATAATTAAACAGTCATAAAAAATGAAAAAACTACTTATGTTAACCCTATCCGCAGGGGTGTTACTAGGTGTTTTCTCTTGTAAAGAGAAGAACCCCTTGTTAACCGACTACAACACTCCTTTTAATGTTCCGCCTTTCGAGAAGATAAAAGTTGAGCATTATGAGCCCGCTTTTATCGAGGCAATGAAGCAGCAGAAGCAAGCCATTGATGAAATTGTAAGTTCTGTAGAGGAAGCCACCTTTGAAAATACAATTGAGGCTTTGGAGTATAGTGGCAGCTTGCTGTCAGAGGTTGCAAGTGTATTCTATCCTCTAACATCAGCCAACACCAATCCTCAAATGCAGGAGTTGGCTCAGAAATTTGCTGCTATGCTAAGCAGTCATGGCGATGATATTAGCCTTAACCCCGAACTCTTTAAACGGGTTAAAGCCGTTTATGATAGTAAGGAAGAGTTGGAACTGAATCCCGAGCAGCAGATGTTGCTCAAAAAGGTTTACAATGGCTTTGTTAAGGGTGGTGCCAATCTCCCTGAGGATAAGCAAGCTCGTTTTCGTGAAATTAACGAGGCTCTTGCCATGTTAACCGTTAAGTTTGGCAATAATGTACTTGCCGAAACCAATAGTTATCAAATGGTTGTTGAAGACGAAGCTGATTTGGCTGGACTCCCCGAAAGCGTTAAACAAGCTGCGGCTGAGGTTGCCAAAGATGCAGGGTTAGAGGACAAGTGGGTATTCACACTACATAACCCAAGTTTGATTCCTTTTTTAGAATATGCAGAGAATAGAGAACTTCGCGAGAAAATTTTCCGTGCTAATTCCCTGAAGGGGAACAACGGTGACGATAAAGATAATAAAGAGATTATTACCCAGATTGTACCATTGCGTCTTGAGAGAGCCCAGCTGTTAGGCTACCCAACTCATTCGCATTATATCCTTGAGGATAATATGGCTAAAAACCCTGAAACTGTTAATGGTTTTTTGGCTAGCCTATGGGAGCCTGCAATTAAGCGTGCTAAAACTGAAGCTTACGATATTCAAAAAATGATTGATGACGAAGGCGGTAAATTTCGTCTTGAGCCTTGGGACTGGTCGTATTATGCCGAAAAGGTTCGTGAGCAAAAGTACGATTTGGATCAGAACGCTCTAAAACCATACTTTTCATTGGAAGGAGTGAAAAAGGGAATCTTCTTACTATCTCAGAAACTTTATGGACTACAGTTTGAGAAGCTAACCAATATCCCCATTTATCACCCAGATGTTGTGGCGTACGAAGTGAAAGAGGCAGATGGTAGCCATATTGGAATTCTTTACATGGATTTTTATCCTCGCGAGAGCAAGATTAGTGGTGCTTGGATGACCGAGTATAGAGGACAGCATGTTACCCCTGATGGTAATTTTGTGCCACCGGTTATCACTATTGTAACCAACTTTACCCGTCCTACTGCCGATAAGCCTGCACTACTTTCGCTTGACGAGGCACAAACCTTTTTCCATGAGTTTGGCCATGCACTTCACGGATTATTGGCAAATTCTACCTATCCAAGGCTTGCCGGAACAAACGTATCGCGCGATTTTGTTGAGCTGCCATCGCAGATTATGGAGAATTGGAGTACCGATCCTGAGTTTTTAGGGATGTACGCTTTCCATTACCAAACAGGGGAGGTAATTCCCACTGAGTTGGTTGAAAAGATGAAGGCCAGTGGCACTTTTAACCAAGGGTTTGCAACCACTGAGTTTTTAGCTGCAGCCATTCTCGATATGAATTATCATACCGTTAAGCAGATTAACGAGTTGGATGCAATTGCTTTTGAAAAGGATGCAATGGATAAGATTGGATTAATTGATGAGATTATCCCACGTTACCGCAGCACCTATTTCCAGCATATTTTTAGCGGTGGATATAGTAGCGGTTACTACAGCTATATTTGGTCGGGTCAGCTCGATGCAGATGCCTATGAGGCATTTAAGGAGACTGGTAATATTTTTGATCCCGAAACGGCTAGTCGATTCCGTACCTTGCTCGAAAAAGGAGCTACTGTGGATCCCGCTGAACTTTATAGAGAGTTTCGTGGTGCCGAACCAAATCCTGAGGCTTTGCTAAGGCAAAGGGGGTTACTGTAGAGAGATTATAGTGAATAAGTAAAAGGGGGCTATCCAGAGTTAATTTTATGGATAGCCCCTTTTTTGCAATAAATTTTAAGAAAATATAGGAGGTATGGCTGTTCTTTTTTTTGGACTAATGACCCGTTTTTTACTACATTAGCATTTGTTTTTTTTGAATCTAAAAATTTTACTAAAATGGAAAATCTTACATCCCTTATCCCTTCAACCGAATGGTTGCTGAATTTTGCTTTAACCTATGGCGGTAAACTTGTGCTTGTTGTGGTTACCCTAATTGTTGGTTACTGGCTAATAGGGCGTTTAGTTCGGATGATGAAGCGCATTTTTGAGAAGCGCGAGTTTGATAAAACGCTTCAAACATTCCTTGTCCAGCTGGTTGGTATTACGCTAAAAGTGCTATTGGCAATAAGCGTTGTTACCATGATTGGCGTGCAGATGACCTCGTTTATTGCACTGCTAGGTGCTGCAGGATTGGCTTTTGGCATGGCCCTATCGGGTACATTGCAAAATTTTGCAGGAGGAGTTATGCTGTTAATCCTAAAACCCTTTAAGGTTGGTGATTACATTGAAGCGCAGGGGTTTGCGGGTACAGTTATGGAGATTCAAATTTTTCATACCGTTCTCAATACACCCGATAAAAAACGGATTATTATTCCCAATGGTGGATTAAGTGCTGGTTCAATGATAAACTACTCAGCCGAGCCCATTCGTAGGGTTAACTGGGATTTCGCAATAGCTTACTCTGAAGATATTGACAAGGTAAAACAAACGGTAATCGACGTAGTTTCAGCTGATGACAGAGTGCTAAAGGATCCAGAGCCGTTTGTTGCTGTAGCTTCACTTGGCGATAGTTCTGTAAACCTTACGGTAAGAGCTTGGGTAAATTCTCCTGACTACTGGAGTGTTTTCTTTAAGATGAATGAGGCGGTTAAGAACGAATTCGATGCTAAAGGAATCTCTATTCCTTTCCCACAGCAGGATGTACACCTTTTTCAGCAGAAATAGGAAAAGAATTTGACCAATGGTTTTCTCCAGATTTTTTGCCTTACAATGCACTGTGTTAGGTTAGGAGAAACCCTTGGTTGAGTTATTTTCTGAAATAGGTTGAGTATAAAGGGTATAATTTATAGCAGTTAAAGTCTATACCATGCATTAGCTGCCAAATGAGGCATAGAAACCTAAATTTACCCAAATACTTAGCGAAGAATTCTTTTCAAAGATTTTGTTAATCCTGCCATCAAGCCCAAATTCAATTGCCGCTTTTTGGTTAATCTTGTAACCCAATAGCGGAATAAGCCTAATTTCAATATCGCTGTCTTTATCACTATTGATAATACCGAGATACTCATTGCCAAGTTTGAGGTAAAACCCATTGGAGTTGGCGTTTTTATCCGAGAGCGGTATCTTAAATAAAGCTCTGTATCGCAACCTAAGTTGAACGCTATTTTTGGGGCCGAATGTTTGGTCGGAGGCAAAGCGATTGACAAGACTACTGTTTTTGTAAATTTTTGTCCATGTAAATTGCTGCAAGGCTCTATGGTAAATCCCAACATCGCTAATTCTTAGCGTGTAACCAACACCAATGCTACGCTTGTTACCAATGGATTTTGATAAACTGGTATTAAAATCGGTTAGCACATATGCATAGGCAAAGTTTCCTTGGGCAAACGGATTTTTGCCATAGAGTTTCTGCCTCAATTCAATGCTATTATCTAATTTATACCCCTTGGGTAGGCTATACGATAGGCTTAGTTTTGGGAGCAAGCCAGATGTAACTGATGGCTGAGCATGTGTGGTTATAGCATGCAGACAAGCAAATATGGTAACCAAAATTAATTGTTTGCAGCGGGCAGAAAAGCTAGGGTTTGCCATTGGCTTTTATCTAATGTTTAAACTAACAACTTGTTTGTGAAATCTGCGCAAGCATCTTTAGGTGCTTGTTTCGGATTGGTTGCATACAATTTTAGATAGATAAAAGTCTCTATATCTCAAGGTTTGTTAGCTCTTCGGTAGTATTAAACTTATACGGTGGATATTCGAAGATTGAGGTACAGTGTTCTGTTTCACCAATGGAGTAGCCCCAAACACTTTTATACTCCGTTATGTCCTCGCCCATATCTACTAGTTGGTTCATGTACTCTCCAATGGGTTTCGATTCGATTATCACCACCTTGCCAATCTTATCGATAATTGGGCTATGCCAGCGGGTGTGGTCGTAATCAAACTCTAAAATACGACGCCCCCAGCGGGTTATTCCAATGGTGCGAAAGGTGAGGCTTTTTCCAACGCCAGGAAGGTTTATCACGTTTCTGTCTGTGGCAAGAAACGGAATGTTAGCCTTTTCTCTTAGCTGCTTAAGGTTTTCAACCATTCGTTCTGCGTTAAGCGGGAACAGTTTAATTTCTTCCGTAAATTCCGATGGAATATGGCCAATTGATTTCTCCTCAATCTGCTCTTGCACAGCACGAGCATTGGTGGCGTAGTTAAACGTATTCTCCAGAAAACCTTTTACCGAAAAGGTGTAGTAGGAGATTTCCCCAATATCGTTAAGTACCTTACGGAGTTTAGCGGTATGCCCACGGCGTGATGCAGCTGATGTAAATACTAGCTGATTGGTAACAGTCCATCCAATTGAAACGAGCCTTTTCACTGCCAATGCCGATTCGGGTGTAACCTCCATGGGCGACTCGAAATGCGTTTGTATAACGAACTGTTTTATTCCATACTCTGATGCCCTTTGCTTAAAATCGCCAAGTATTTGGGTTAGCTCTTTGGTTATGCGCTGTGGCAAGTATGCCAACAATCGGGTACCGAGTCGTATGCGCTGAATCTCGGCATGTTTTTCTCCGTCGGCTCTTTTTTTGTTTGCTTCTACCTTACGGATAGCCATATCGAGAACAGCATCCAGTATCTTTTTAAGCGATTTGTTTTGGCTCATTAGCGCATCGCCTCCAGTGATTAAAATATCGCGTAGCTGAGTATCTTCCTCCCAGTATTTGAGCAAACGCTGGAGCTTATCGCCCCACGTTTCATTGGGTTTTAGCTCATCGAGGTTGAAGTTGAGGTTGCCCCGCTGAAAATCGTACATGCGCTGGCACGATACGCATAGCCCACGTTCCTCATATTTCGATTGATTT
>CALGIR010000086.1 GCA_937915475.1 uncultured Bacteroidales bacterium | reverse complement strand
TGCTAAGAACGGCAAGCGTGATCGACAAGGCCAAATGCTGTTTATCGATGCCCGTAACCTGGGTTATATGAAAGACCGTGTACTTCGGGATTTTAAAGACGAAGAGATCCAGCAAATCGCAAACACATTCCATGATTGGCAACATGAATGGGCCGAAGAAAATAACCAGGCAGGCTTTAGTTTTTCGGCAGATTTAGCGGCTATAAAAAAGAACGACTTTGTACTCACTCCCGGCCGCTACGTAGGTGCAGAAGCCGAGGAAGACGACGGCATCCCTTTTGCCGACAAAATGGCCGCACTCACCAGCCAGTTGAAAACGCAATTTGAAGAAAGCGAGAAACTGGAAGCGCAGATTAAAAAGAATTTGGCGGGATTGGGTTATGAGTGCTGATTGGAAATCCAGGCCTCTGACTGAGCTAGTGGAATTTCTAAATTATAAGCGTGTTCCTTTAAGCACAATGCAACGTCAAAATAGAAAAGGAGAATACCCCTATTATGGAGCTTCTGGGATAGTCGATTATTTAGACGATTATATATTTGATGGCGAGTACCTTTTAATATCTGAAGATGGTGAAAATTTAAGGACCCGAAAAACACCAATTGCTTTTAAAGCAAAAGGGAAATTCTGGGTGAATAACCATGCTCACATTCTGGCCGAAAAAGAAGAAGGTATTCTCGATTATTTGGAATACTATTTTTCCATTCTTAATATTAGTCCCTGTATCACCGGTGCAGTACAGCCAAAACTAAACAAAAAGAACTTGGAGAGTATAGAAGTACTTATTCCAGAGAAAGTTGAGCGGCTACAAATCAACGACATTCTAAATAGTCTAACAAACAAAATCGAACTCAACCATCAAATCAACCAAACCCTCGAAACCATGGCGCAAGCCATTTTCAAAAGCTGGTTTGTAGATTTTGAGCCGGTAAAAGCCAAAATCGCCGCCATTGAAGCAGGTGAAGATGCTGAGGGTGTAACCCACGCCGCCATGAGTGCTATCTCCGGCAAGACCGATGAAGCGTTAGACCAATTACAGGCCGAGCAGCCAGAAAACTACACGCAACTCGAAACTACCGCAGAACTTTTTCCCTCCGTCATGCAGGATTCGGAATTGGGAGAAGTGCCAGAGGGGTGGGAGATTAGCACCATTGGTGATGAGGTAGATGTTGTGGGGGGTGGCACACCTTCAACTAAGAATCCTGAGTTTTGGGAAGGTGGAGAAATACACTGGACAACACCTAAAGACCTTTCGAATCTAAGTGACAAAATATTACTAACAACAGATCGAAAAATCACTGTCGCTGGACTTAAAAATATAAGCTCAGGCTTATTGCCAATAAATACTGTTTTGATGTCCTCTCGCGCACCTGTTGGATACTTAGCATTAGCTAAGATACCTGTTGCTATTAATCAGGGTTATATAGCAATGATTTGTGATAAACGACTTTCACCAGAGTTTGTTATTCAGTGGTGCAATTCTGTAATGGATACAATCAAACAGAGATCTAGCGGTACAACATTTGCTGAAATAAGCAAAAAGAATTTCAAAGTTATTCCTGTAATTGTTCCAAGCGAGGAGATTCAGCAATCTTATTCTAAACTAGTATCTGGTTTTTACGACAAAATTGCTGAGGCAGCAATGGAATGTAAAACTTTATCAGATATTCGTGATTCTTTATTGCCAAAATTACTCTCAGGGGAAATTATTCCATAAGGATGTGTGGAAATGGGCGACATCGAATTTCTTTTGCCGAGTACATCGAAATCGGTTGTAGATAGTGAAGAGGCGCTACACCTGATTGAGCAAATACAGAGGGTTGCATTTTCTGTCGCAAAAAAAGATTCTGCATTAACGCTAGATACGACCAAAGCGTTATTGGAAACGACTTATAAAACAATATTGAATGATATGAGCAAATCCTTTGACGACTTTGACGATATGTATGTGCTTTACGATATGGTTAAACAGGTTCTGCCGTTTAATCGAGATGATGAAGCAAATAAGATATTGGAACGTCTAGTAGGTGCAATTGCACATGGAGTTCCAAAACTAAGGAATAAATTTGGTGCTTCTTCACACGGAAAAGATGGTTATTATTTAAATCCAATCGAGATGCCCGAAGCTGAGATGGTTGTACATTTAGTTGATGGGGTGTCGGGCTTTCTCCTCAAAAAGAGCCGAATGCTTACGAATCCTGAGAATTCACAACGAATTTACTACTCGGACTACGAAGAATTCAACGAGGACTTAAATGAATCATATGCCCCTATTGATTTACATATTAGTGATTCGGCACCAATTCCATATAGTAAGGCCTTATTTGTTTATGACCCTGAAGCCTACAAAGAACGTCTCATTCAATTCCTTAACCAAAAGGAAGAAGACGAACAGACCATTGAGATAATTCCCAATCAATAATCAATAGAAACTGTATTGGCCACAAAAAATCAATTGGGTCAGGCCGAACTATTTCCTAATGAACAGGGTTAAACTATGAACGAAGACCAATTAGAACAACACTGCCTTGAATGGTTTCGTGGTAACAGCTGGGGAGTGGAGTATGGCCCTGATATAGCCCCTGATTCAAACAGACCCGAACGCAGAGATTACCGCGAGGTGATTTTAAAGCGTTATCTACAAAAATCGCTGGAGAAAATTAATCCGCATCTCCCCTTTAACGCTATTGAGCAAGCCATTGCTCTTGTTTTAAAGTCTGAAAGCCTCGATTTGACAACTAATAACCACGCCTTTCACCGCTTGTTACTGGAAGGTGTACCTGTCGAATATCGTAAAGATGATGAGACTATTCAAGACCGCGCTTTTTTGATCGACTTTGAAAACATCGCAAATAACAGTTTTTTGGTAGTAAATCAGTTCACCATTCAAGGAACAAAAAGACCGCGCCGCCTCGATGTGGTCTGTTTTATTAATGGCTTGCCTATTGCAGTTTTAGAGCTTAAAAGCCCTGACGATGAGAACGTCGATATCTGGGATGCCTTTAATCAGCTTCAAACCTACAAGGATGAAATCAGCGACCTCTTTGTGTTTAATGAAGCATTGGTGGTGAGTGATGGTTATAATGCCCGTATTGGTGCGCTGACGGCAAACCAGGAACGCTTTTCCCCCTGGCGTGCTGTTAAGAACGAGGATGATAAGCCATTGCTGGAATGGCAACTGGAAACCCTGGTGCAGGGTTTTTTCGACCGCGAAATGTTGCTTGATTACATCCGTTTTTTTGTGCTTTTTGAAAACGATGGTGGAGCAATCATCAAAAAAATTGCCGGTTATCACCAGTTCCATGCTGTGCGAGAGGCAGTAAAAGCCACGATTATTGCTGCACAGGAGCCGCAAGGTGTAGCAGAAAAGCGCGCAAAATATGGGGATGAGGTGGTTCCCGGCAGCAAAAAGGCTGGTGTTGTATGGCATACTCAGGGCTCGGGTAAGAGTATTTCTATGTGTTGCTATGCCGGTAAGCTATTGCAACAACCGGAGATGAATAACCCGACCCTGTTAGTGGTAACAGATCGCAACGACCTGGACGGTCAACTGTTCCAAACATTCTCCAACGCTCAGGAACTGTTTAAGCAAACGCCGGTGCAGGTTAATGATCGAGAAGAATTGCGTAAGTTACTTTCTGAGAGGGAATCTGGCGGCATTATTTTTACTACAGTACAAAAGTTCTCACCCTTTGAGGACGAAGGTGCCCACCCGATCTTAAACAGCCGCCACAATATTGTGGTTATTTCCGATGAGGCACACCGCAGCCAGTATGGCCATAAAGGTCGCTTTATAAAAGTGAAAGATAAAGACGGTAATGTTACAGGTAACAAGCTGGTATTCGGCTTTTCCCAATACATGCGTGATGCCTTGCCCAATGCCTCGTTTATTGGTTTTACAGGTACACCGATTGCCCTTGAAGACAAAGACACACGCTCGGTATTTGGTGATTATGTTTCTATTTACGATATTCAAGATGCTGTCGATGACGGCGCAACTGTGCCTATCTTTTATGAATCCCGCCTGGCCAAGCTCGATTTAAATCATGCCGAAATCGAAGCTTTGTCTGCTCAAGTTGAAGAAGTCGTAGAAGACGAAGAAGATGTGTGTAGCCGCGAGAAAACTAAAGGGGAATGGAGCCGCTTAGAAAAATTGGTGGGTGCTGAACCGCGCATTAAGCAAGTAGCTGCCGATCTGGTGGAACACTTTGAAACACGCACAGAGACTATAGATGGCAAAGCCATGATTGTGGCTATGAGCCGTGAGATTTGCGTTCACTTATATGATGCCATTGTGGAATTGCGGCCTGATTGGCACGATACAGATCCCAACAAAGGTGTAATTAAAATAGTGATGACTGGTTCAGCATCTGATCGTGCGTTATTACAGTCACATATCTACAACAAGCAAACTAAGAAAAGATTGGAAAAACGCTTTAAAGATAATAACGATCCACTCAAGCTGGTGATTGTACGTGATATGTGGCTCACTGGTTTTGATGTACCCTGTTGTCATACCATGTATATCGACAAACCGATGAAAGGTCACAACCTGATGCAGGCCATTGCACGGGTAAACAGAGTATTTAAAGACAAACAAGGTGGCCTGGTAGTTGATTATATCGGCATTGCCAATGAATTAAAGCTAGCGCTGAAAACCTATACCGACGCCAAGGGAAGAGGAGAACCCACGTTGTGCGCTGAAGAAGCTTTTTCAGTATTGTTGGAAAAAATGGATATAGTGCGTGGGTTTTTCCATGGTTTTGATTACAGTGACTTTAGAGATCAATCTTACAAACTGATAGTGCCGGCATCGAACCATATATTGGGGCTTGATGACGGTAAAAAACGTTTTTTAGATGCAGTGCTAGCAATTAACAAAGCATATTCATTGTGCGGTACCCTGGACGAAGCAAAAGAGCTACGTGCTGAAATTGCTTTTTTTTCAGCCATTAAAGCTGCGATTAGTAAGTTTACATACGTCGATAAAAAACGTACTCAGGAAGAGATTAACTCAGCTCTCAAGCAGATTCTAGATAACGCCGTAATTGCCGGCGGTGTTGTCGATGTGTTCGATCTGGCCGGGTTAGATAAACCTAATATTGGCCTGCTGTCGGATGAGTTTTTGGAAGATGTTCGGCAGATGCCTTACCGTAATCTGGCAGTAGAGCTGCTAGAAAAATTACTGAAAGACAACATAAAATCAAAAACCAGTAATAATGTAGTGCAGGAGAAGAAGTACGGCGATCGTTTGGAGGAAACCCTGCGTAAGTATAACAACCGTGCCATTGAAACCGCCCAGGTAATTGAAGAACTGATTCAAATGGCTAAAGAGTTTCAAGAAGCGCTCAAACGCAATGATGAACTTGGCTTGAAACCGGACGAAGTGGCTTTTTATGATGCCTACCGGAAGACTTTCAATGCAATATCGCTGGCAGAGAAACCAGTTCTTAAAAAGATAGCTGTAGAAATTACTGAGAAACTGCGTAAATCAACTACGGTAGACTGGCAGGTGCGTGAAAGTGTAAGAGCTAGATTGCGTATTCTTGTTCGCCGTACACTGCAGCGGTACAAATATCCTCCGGATAAGTCAGCGGAGGCTATCGAGTTAGTATTAAAGCAGGCTGAAGCACTCTCAAATTCATGGACAAATTGATGAATATAGAGATTCAATCAATAAATGATAAATATTTAGTGCGGGAGAAGGAATTCAAACCCCTAAACGCCTGCGCGAAACGATCTTAAGTCTTTCATCGTTGACCTCTTGGTTACTCCCGCTTGTTACCAAATTATCTGATTAGTCTAAATATTATCTATCTCCTTGAATGTATCTTGATTCCTTTGTATCTGAAATGAACCTTGTCGGGACTCCATAAATAGCAAGTGAATCAGAATAATTGAGAAAAAAGTAACTAAAAGAGAATTAATCGATTAAAAAAAGTTTAGTGCGAGGGGTGCGATTCGAACGCACGAACTCC
>CALGIR010000085.1 GCA_937915475.1 uncultured Bacteroidales bacterium | reverse complement strand
ACCTTGGTTGGATCAATTACACCGCTATTTAATAGATTTTCGTACTCGTTGGTGTAAGCGTTATAGCCAAAGTCACCTTTACCTTCTTTTACCTTTTGAACAACAACGGAGCCTTCCAACCCTGCGTTTGTAACAATCTGGCGAAGGGGTTCCTCAATGGCACGCTTCACAATTTGAATACCAGTGGTTTCATCGTCGTTTCTTCCGGTTAGCTTTTCAAGCGCAGCTATTGAGCGGATGTAGGCAACACCACCACCGGGAACAATTCCTTCCTCAACAGCGGCACGGGTTGCGCTAAGAGCATCATCAACCCTGTCCTTTTTCTCCTTCATTTCCGTTTCGGTTGATGCACCAACATAAAGAACGGCAACACCACCGGCTAGTTTAGCTAAACGCTCCTGTAGTTTCTCCTTATCGTAATCTGAGGTTGAGTTCTCAATCTGTAGTTTAATTTGAGAAATACGCTTCTGAATACCCTCTTTCTCACCAGCACCATTCACAATGGTTGTGTTTTCTTTATCAAGAACAATTTTCTCGGCTGTTCCAAGCATTTCAATTTTTGCAGCATCAAGGCGAAGACCTTTCTCCTCAGAGATAACTACACCACCAGTTAAAATAGCAATATCCTCAAGCATCTCCTTTCGACGATCGCCAAAACCTGGTGCTTTTACTGCGGCAATCTTAAGCGAACCGCGAAGCTTGTTTACGACCAGCGTTGCAAGTGCTTCGCCATCTATATCTTCAGCAATAATAATAAGCGAGCGTCCGTTTTGGGCCACTGGCTCAAGAATTGGTAGAAGATCCTTCATGGTTGAGATTTTCTTATCGGTAATAAGAATGTATGGGTTCTCAAGCACGGCTTCCATTTTATCTGGGTTGGTGATGAAGTAAGGGGAGATATATCCGCGGTCGAACTGCATACCCTCAACAATCTCAACGGTTGTTTCAATTCCCTTTGCCTCTTCAACAGTGATAACACCCTCTTTCTTTACTTTTTTCATTGCCTTGGCAATGAGCTCTCCAATTTCGTGATCGTTGTTTGCCGAGATAGAAGCAACTTGCTCAATTTTGGTATAGTCATCGCCAATCTCAACGCTTTGACTTCTAAGCTGCTCAACAACTTTTGCTACAGCTTTGTCGATTCCGCGTTTAAGGTCCATTGGATTTGCACCTGCGGTTACGTTTTTAAGACCAACACCAACAATTGATTGAGCCAGAACGGTTGCGGTTGTAGTTCCATCACCAGCATCGTCGCCTGTTTTAGAGGCAACCTCTTTCACTAATTGTGCGCCAATGTTCTCTAACGAATCGCTAAGATCAATCTCTTTAGCAACGGTAACACCATCCTTAGTAATTTGGGGTGAGCCGAATTTTCTCTCAATAACCACGTTGCGACCTTTGGGTCCAAGGGTTACCTTAACCGCGTTTGCCAATTTGTCAACACCTTTTTTAAGGTAGTCGCGGCCTTCTGTATCATACTTGATAATTTTTCCTGCCATAATTCAATAAATTTCTTAAGTTGGATTAAATTCAATTAAACATTCACTTCCCGACGGAGGCAATTATACTATTGCAAGAATATCGGCCTGCTTCATCATTAGAAAATCTTTCCCATCTACATTGATTTCAGTGCCAGAATACTTGCCGTATAAAACTACATCGCCTACTTTTACCTCCATGGTAACTTCTTTTGTGCCAGGGCCAAGTGCAATAACCGTCCCTTTTTGTGGCTTTTCCTTTGCTGTGTCGGGGATGTAAATACCGCTAGCGGTTTTTTCTTCTGCTTCCGTTGGTTCAACAAGAACTCTGTCAGCTAATGGTTTAATTTTTACTTGTGACATTTTTAGTATAATTTTTATGGTTAGTGATTACAATCATATTTCCTGCAACAGGGTATCGAAAGTTATGCCAAAGGCTAAGTCTGCCGTTTTGCCCTATACTTTACTGCCATTATAAGGAGGTAGTATGGCATACTGCCATTTATTTACGGTAGTTGTGTGGTTGTTTCCCACCGTTAAAATTTTGAGTACAGTAACTTACCTCATTCCCTTTTGCTAAATACCTTTAAAAGAAAAAGGGTGTTAGAATTATGACATTCTGACACCCTTTTTATTATGCGTTGCAGTTCTATGTTTACTCTTCAGGTTGGTTTGGCTGCTCATTACCTCCTCCTTCATCGGATTGTGGGGTTGGAAATTGAGGCATAGCCGAAGGATCTGGAACTGATTGAATTTGCTCCTCTAATGCTGATTTCCTCTCTACCCCTTCATTACGCGGTATGGAAAAAGAGGCTAAAAGACTAAGCACAAGCAGGCTAACTGCAAGTGTCCATGTGGCTTTTTCAAGGAAATCGGCAGTTTTGCGAACACCCATAACCTGATTTGAAGAGGCAAAGTTCGAAGCTAAACCTCCTCCTTTTGAGTTCTGCACAAGCACGATTAGAATCAGCAAAATGCAGGCAATAATAATTAGAATTGAAATAAGCAGATACATTGCTAATGGTTTTAACGTTATTTATCGGGTCGGTTCTTTAATTTTTCGATTTGAGCGACAAAGTAAGCTCTTTTTTCTGGAAATCTCAAACATAATTTCTCATAAATTGAAATTGCCCTACTGTTTTGGCCTTGAGCTATGTGAATAGCAGCCAGTGACTCGCTAATTGCGTCTTCGGGCTCTTTTATTGAATTGAGCGAGATATCCTCCTGTATTTCGGGTAATTCCTCAGGGCGTTGTTTTGGCACAATGCGAGGGTTTGTTTCAATAAAAGCTTCAATAAGCGTTGCTTGATCTACTGTTTTTTTCTTTTCTTCAATCTCTTTAGTCCCTTGGTTATCATCAGCTTTAGTTAACTTCTCTGAACTCTGTTTTTGGCTACCCTCACGGTTAAACTGGCCGAAACCTGCATCTGCAAGCGCATCGTCATTGATAAAGCCTTTTGGAATCTCCAGTGTATATAGCTGAGGGTCGAGGTATGCTTCCTCATCGGTTTTGTGCTGTCTGGGTTCTGATGAATCTCCAAGTTCCAACAGTTCTCCTTCGGGTTTTAGTGGATCTTCTTGGATAGGTGCTAAATCATCTTTTATTTCACTAAGTGTATCAACACTTTGCGTTTCGTCAAGCTGAAAGATTGCTCCCGCTGTTGCTGTTTCCGCTTCGGGTTCTGGGGAGAGCATTGTTTCCGTTGGAGAAGCATCCAATTCTTTATGGCTGCCTATTTTAGATGGGGCAGGATTAAGCGTTAAGAATAGATTGTATCTGCTTGGAGATAATGCAGCAGTTTGCTTAAGTTTCTGGTTAAACTCTGCCGACTTGGTTTCTTTCAACCCAAGTAGTTCCAATACTCGAGCAGGATAGAAATAGGGATATCGATTAATTAAACTATTAAGGAACCTAATGTCTTGCTCGTCAATAAGACCAGAGTTTTCAATAAGTTTATATAGCTGTTCCTTTTCCATTTCTACCAATTTGCTACAGCACTATTAAAAATATCTTCAACCAATTTTTCAACAATTAAGGTTACCAACTGCCGCTCAACCTGTGCTATTTGCTGAGAGCTGCTAAAATCCTCGTAATGGTTAAATGTTTTATCGTAATTTTTAGTTGGGTCTTTTGAATTTTCAAACTTAACCCTAACAGATATTGTTAGCCTATTCTGGGCAGCTGTCTCATTGGCCTGAATGGCAATGGGCCTAACTTCATAGTTCCTAATTTCACCCGAAAAATTTAAATGACCAAACGAAGGTACAACATTTAGGCTTGTTTGTGTAATAAATTTATTCCTAAGTTCTTCTGACAGTAAATTGCTAAGGGTAGGATTAACCAATGGTGCTAAATTCTGAAAATGTTCAACGCTAACTGTTTTAACATCAGGAGATATGGACGCACCTGTAAACGAGTAGTTTATTTTGCAAGATACCACCAGTAAGAATATGCCAACAATAGATAAACCAGCATAGATCTTTATTTGTTGGAAGTTTACAGTATTTTGTTTTCTTTTCATGCTAGTCGATATTGTGCTCTTTTATTTTTCGGTACAATGTTCTCTCCGATATACCAAGTTCCTGTGCAGCTTGGCGTCGTCTGCCATTATACTTTTCAAGGGCTTTCTTTATCATCTCCACCTCATTATCAACAAGGGAGAGTGATTCTTCAACAATCTCCTCGGTATCCTGTATGTCAGGATGATCTTGGCTAAATCCTTTTTGCTCGAAACCCGAAGGTTTTGACGTTTCCATAAAGGGAATTCCGTCCGCATACAAATTTTTAATTAAGCCTGCGTTTTCGTCGTGTACGTCAATGTCCTTTTTATCGCTTTGCAGCATATCGTGAACAAGTTTTTTAAGATCATTCACATCATTACGCATATCAAAAAGAATCTTGTAAAGTATCTCACGTTCGTTAGAAAACGATGGCTCCGATACTCCAATCTTTTTTGCGATGAGCGCAGGTAATTTGGTTGGGTTATAGTCGGGAAGGTAGCCTAGCAACTTGTTGGCCGAAACTAATCTCGACTCCTCAATAACCGATATCTGCTCGGTTACATTTTTTAGTTGCCTAACATTGCCAGGCCACTTGTAGTTAACAAGCATTCTCCGGGCCTCATCGTCAAGGTTAACAGTGGGCATACGATATTTTTCGGCAAAATCGGAAGCAAACTTTCTAAAAAGCAAGGGAATATCCTCTGTTCGCTCACGCAGTGGCGTTATGGTAATAGGCACTGTGTTGAGCCTATAGTATAAGTCTTCGCGGAATTTACCGTTTTGTATGGCCTGTATTAGGTTGATATTTGTTGCTGCTATAACCCTAACATTGGTTTTTTGGGGTTTTGACGAGCCAACGCGAATGAACTCACCCGACTCTAAAACTCGTAAAAGCCTAACTTGAGTTGATAGCGGAAGTTCAGCTACCTCATCAAGAAAAATGGTTCCCTCATTAGCTACCTCAAAGTACCCTCTACGGCTATCCAATGCACCAGTAAACGATCCCTTCTCGTGGCCAAAAAGCTCGGAGTCAATGGTCCCTTCGGGAATAGCTCCGCAGTTAACGGCAATGTACGATCCGTGTTTTCGTGCGCTATACGAGTGTATTATCTGAGGGAAGACCTCTTTACCTGTACCGCTCTCTCCGGTAATAATTACCGACAAATCGGTTGGGGCAACCTGTAGAGCAATATCAATTGCTCTGTTAAGGCCCGGCGAATTGCCAATTATTGCAAACCGTTGTTTTATTCTCTGGATCTCTTTTGACATATTAATGGGTTATATAGTACTGACAAAATTACATATTTTAACCTTTTGCACCAATACCTATTTGAATTATTTAGCTGTAATCGTTACTTGCATCTTATTTTATAACCTGACATTTTTACCTTATGATCTGTAAACTGTAACAAACGTATTTGTACCTTTGTGATAATAATTGCTATAAAATAATAAATAAACCTATGCTTACACTATGCATTATTCCTGCACGGTATGCTTCAACCCGATTTCCAGGCAAGCCTCTTGCTGATATTTTAGGTAAACCAATGGTTCAGTGGGTTTATGAGAGAGCATCGAAAACATTCGAGCACGTTTACGTTGCTACCGATGACCAAAGAATTGCGGATGCTATTAGCGCTTTTGGTGGAAGATATGTCATCACATCAACCGAGCATAAAAGCGGAACCGATAGGTGTGCCGAGGCGTTGGAGATAATTCAGCGGCAGAGTAACAAAACCTTTGATGTGGTTGTAAACATTCAAGGTGATGAGCCCTTTGTTCATCCTGAGCACCTTTCATTACTCATTAAGCCTTTCGATACCAATAGTGTAGATATTGCTACTCTAGTAAAGCCTTTTGGCGCAAATGAGAATATTTTTAATCATAGTCTACCAAAAGTGGTATTAGGCACCAATGGCAAAGCACTTTACTTTAGCCGATCGGTAATACCCCATATCCGTGGTGTTGAAATCGATAAATGGGCAAAAGAACACACCTATTTTAAGCACCTTGGCCTTTATGCCTATAAAAGCAATGTACTAAAGGATATCTCCAAGCTAGAACAATCGCCCTTGGAGCAGGCGGAATCGTTGGAGCAACTTCGCTGGCTCGAGAATGGACTTGCCATACATGCCGAAGTAACCAGCATCGAGACCATTGCCATTGACACCCCAGCGGATTTAGAGAGAGCTATTGCATGGGCTGAGAAGAACGAAAGGTTATAGAATAAAAAACTCTCTGGTTAATTCAGAGAGTTTTTGAAATAAGTTCTTTGTTGCTAATCAATCTCTTTAATGAGCAGAATGTAAGTTGGGAAGTGATCGGAGTATCCGCCTAAATATTGTCCCCCTCCGTGGGTACGTAATGGATAACCTTTAAATCGCCCAGACTTTTGCTGCAAAAAGCTTTTGTTAAATACATTTGCTTTATAAAAACGATAGGAAGAGAAGTCTCTTTCCATCAGGCTCTTGCTTGGTATCACCATATCGAAAAGGCTCCAGGTATCACGCCATGCCAACGTTCCTATGCCCTTTTTGTAAAAATCGTAAAATGGGTTGAACAAATCACCTTCCTCAAGTTTTTTGATATCGGGTTTTGCCCTAAGATGTTTCATTACGCTTTGGTTGTCGGGGTTGTCGTTTAGATCGCCCATATAAATAATCTTAGCATTGGGGTTAATGCTAAGTACAGAATCTATAATGTGTCTGCCAAGATCACCCGCTGCATTTCTCAAAGGCCTACTTCTGCTTTCACCGCCACTACGGGATGGCCAGTGGCTAACAATAAAATGAAACTCTTCGCCATCGAGCAAACCAGAAACTAGGAGTTGATCCCTGGTGTAAAAATCTTCTCTTCCCTCAATTTTAAGCCTATGGCTAACGCTGTTTGTTACCTCAAAATATTCGGGCTGGTAAAACAATGCTACATCAATCCCCCTTCTGTCGGGGCTATCATAGTGTACAATACGATAGTTACGCTCGGCAATCGCTTTTTGCTTTGCAAGATCCTCAAGAACGCTTCTATTTTCCATCTCTGCAAGACCAATAACGGCTGGTCCATGTGGGGTGGCATCGGTACCTATTTTCGAAAGAACCTCAGCCAAATTCTCGAGTTTCTCTTGATACTTTTTA
The DNA here is from genome assembly GCA_937915475.1 of uncultured Bacteroidales bacterium. Lineage (GTDB taxonomy): Bacteria > Bacteroidota > Bacteroidia > Bacteroidales > Tenuifilaceae > Perlabentimonas. The sequence goes on along the minus strand of CALGIR010000085.1, from coordinate 2,465 downwards.
GTATTCCACCTGTTTGAACCCTCTGGTGTGTAATCTTTATCGTTTACACCAGGGGTATCTAGCGTGTCGAACAAATTCTCAAGATTGTAAAAGGCAATGTTTACTACCTTGTATTGTTTTTCATTTTGGCTAAATGTTAATAGAGGGATAGCCAGAACAATGGATAGTGTGATTAATTTCACAAAAGAAGTTCTACCGTTATGCATAATTATGGATTTTTTTCAGTTGACAATAATAAATTGGATATCAATACTTTGTTAAAATGATTAGCAATCAAGGCAATATTGGTCTTCAACCCACGATTGTTAAGGTATAAAGGTAAGATATTTTTACAATTACAGCGCTATGTCAACAATAATCTCTATTTTTGAGGTTCTCGTTTTTTTAAAAATTTAGAGGTTATTAACACTATTTGTATGATATGAGAAAAATTCAAGGACTTGCATTTCTGTTTCTTTTTGCTGCAACTATAGCCAGCGGACAGACAGATACAACTACAGTTGCAACAGGCGAAGAGTTTGTTCCTGTAATTACGCTCTCGGCTACCGATTTTGAGAGCGATGACGAAGCGCACAATATCTCTGGGTTGCTTCAGGGTTCGCGTGATATATTTTTATCTACCGCCGGATATACCTTTGGTGCCGCAAGATTTAGGGTTCGCGGGTATGATTCAGAGAACTCGTCGGTACTTATTAACGGTTTAACAGTAAACGACCCCGAGACCGGCCGTGCCTACTACTCCACTTGGGGCGGGCTTAACGATGCCATGCGCAATACCGTAAACTCAATAGGTCTGGCTGCATCAGAGTATGCTTTTGGTGGATTTGCTGGGGTTAATAATATAGAATTAAGAGCATCACAGTATAGGCCCGATACTCGGATTACTTACTCGTCGGCCAACCGTAACTACCGCAACAGAGCGATGTTTATCCATTCAACCGGTTTGGTTGACGATAAATGGGCGATGACTATCTCTGGCTCAAAACGTTGGGCTAACGAGGGTTACGTTGAAGGCACGTTTTACGACGCCTACGCCTACTTTTTTGCTGCTGAGCGAAAGTTTAACGATAACCACAGTTTAGGTTTCACTGTGTTTGGAGCACCAATGAGAAGTGGCCGCTCTGGTCTTTCTGTTCAGGAGGCCTACGATTTAACCGGAAACCAATACTACAACCCCAATTGGGGATACCAGAACGGAGAGGCAAGAAATGCTAGAGTGAATAACCATCACAAACCCATGATTTTGCTTACGCATTTCGGGGATTTTGGGAATACCACAATTAATACAAGCGTTGCTTATTCGTTTGGCAGAGGGGGTAATACTGCACTTAACTGGTACGATGCGGCTGATCCAAGACCCGATTACTACCGCTATTTACCCAGTTACTGGGAGAATGATGAGTATATGTTTGGTTACGTTACTAATCTTTGGCAGAATGACGAGGAGCATAGACAGCTCGATTGGCATTCATTCTATAATGCCAACTCAAAGAATATGTATGGTGCGCCCGGGGGTATTGTGGGCAATCGTTCAAAGTATATCCTTGAGGAACGCAGGAATGATCACAATCATTGGACCCTTAACTCAGTGGCTCGTAATCAGCTAAATAGCAATATAATGCTCACTGGAGGTCTAGATGTTTCCATATTTAAGGGCTCTCAGTTTAAGGTGATTAACGATTTGCTTGGGGGCGATTGGTGGTTGGATATTGACCAGTTTGCCGAGCGCGACTTTGCCGATGAGGATTTGTACCAAAACGATATAAGAAACCCCAATCGCTTAGTACAGGTTGGTGATAGGTTTGGATATGATTTTACTGCAAATATAAATAAGGCTGCGGTTTTTGCTCAATCGGAATTTAACTATGCCAAGGTCGACTTTTTTGTTGCCGCAAGTTTATCGAACTCTCAATTCTGGCGCACAGGTAATATGCAAAACGGACGTTTCCCCGAAAACTCTTATGGCAATTCGGAAAAACAAAGTTTTTATAATTATGGTGTAAAAGGAGGCCTAACCTATAAAATTACAGGAAGACATTACATCGATTTTAATGCTGGTTACCAAACCCGTGCTCCCTATTTTCGCGACTCGTACATCTCTTCACGTGTTAGAGATCATGTTGTTGATGGCCTAAAAAGCGAACAGATTTTAGCAACCGATTTAAGCTACATTGTCCGCGCGCCCATAATTAAATCCAGGTTAACGGTTTATTACTCCGAGAATAGGGATCAAACTTGGAACCGTAGTTTTTACCACGAGGGATATAGAACCTTTATCAACTACATTATGACTGATGTTGATACTCGGAACGTGGGGGCAGAACTTGGGGTTGAAATAAATGTTACCCCAAACTGGTCGGTAAATGCAGTTGGTGCTTGGGGTCACTACACATATAATTCGCGACCCAATGTAACCATTGCCCGCGATAATGATTTTGAGATGCTTGCCGAGAATAGAACCGTTT
>CALGIR010000084.1 GCA_937915475.1 uncultured Bacteroidales bacterium | reverse complement strand
GATGGCGATGTTATTATTGGTTTGAGTTCCTACTGCCAAGCTAAATACGAGGATGAGTATAATGGAGGGATGGGAAGCAATGGCCTAACCTCGGCGCGCCATGATGTATTTGCAAAATATTTGGCGGAAAAATATCCCGAGAGTTACGATGCACGTGTTGATAAGGATTTGATATATTCTGGCAGCCATAAGCTCACCGACACTATTGACGAGGTTGGTGTTACCGCAGGCAAGTTGGTGCTGAGCCCCACAAGAACATATGCCCCTGTTTTAAAAGAGGTTCTGTCGAACTATCGTTCTGTAATCCATGGTATGATTCACTGCTCGGGTGGAGCACAAACTAAGGTAATGAACTTTGTTGATGAGCTCATGGTGGTAAAGGATAACCTATTTCCCGTTCCTCCGCTTTTCGACATAATTCAAAAGGAATCGAATACAGCGTGGGAGGAGATGTACAAGGTTTTTAATATGGGCCATCGATTTGAGATATATGTTTTTCCTGAATTTGCAGATGACATTGTGGCAATAGCTAAAGAGTTTGGCGTTGATGCTCGTATTATTGGGTCGTGCCACAAGCGCGATAAGGGCAATAAACTAGTAATAAAGAGTGATAAAGGGGAGTTTGTTTACTAATTTTGCTTTGGTTCTAAGCCGTAAGTGCGATTTAACCAATGATAAAGGCTCCAAACTGCATAGCCACATAGACTTCCCACTAGTCCGCCAACCAGCACATCGCCTGGATAATGAACGCCAAGGTATATTCGGCTGTACGATACAACGATTGCCCATACTATAATCCATAGGGTAAACCATCTTCTTTTGAATAGCAGAGCTAAAAATGTGGCAACCCCAAAAGTGTTAGCCGCATGCGATGAAATAAATCCAAATTTTCCGCCACAACGATTGGCCGCCAAGTGGACCATATCCATAATATCTGGATTGTGGCAGGGGCGCAATCTTTCGAAAATATTCTTAAATAGGCGTACAGAGGTTTGATCGGCCAATACAACAACAAGCAAAATTCCTATTAAAGGCCAAATCAATCGCCAACCAAAGCGTTTGTACATGTAGAAAATTATTAGCAGGTACAAGGGGAGCCAGGTTAATTTACTCGAAAAGAAAATCATTATTGGGTCGAAGAACGGCGAGTTTAATCCATTTAGGAGTAAGAAAATCTGGGTATCGAGATGTATTAACCAATCAAGCATGGTATTCAGTTTCTGTTTTTGTTGATGCTATTTATTAAGTTCTTCCCAGAGCATATCCTTAAGCTGTGTAATTCCCTCGCCAGTAATTGCCGAAATAAAGATATATTTTACGTCGGGAACTTCCTTTTTTAAAGCCTCCTTAATCTCTTCATCAGCCATATCGGACTTGGTTATTGCCAGTAGTCGATGCTTGTCCAAAAGCTCAGGATTGAATTGGGTTAACTCATTCAGTAGTGTTTCGTATTCCTCTTTAATGCATTTGGTGTCAACAGGAACCATAAACAATAACATCGAATTACGCTCTATGTGTCTAAGAAACCGTATGCCCAATCCTTTTCCCTCGTGGGCTCCCTCAATAATTCCGGGTATATCTGCTATTACAAATGATTGATGATCCCGATAGGGAACAATGCCAATATTGGGGACTAGTGTGGTGAAGGGATAATCGGCAATTTTAGGTTTTGCAGCGGTTACGGTGGAAAGTAGTGTTGATTTACCGGCATTCGGAAATCCAACCAATCCAACATCGGCCAATATTTTAAGTTCAAGCGTAATCTGGCCTTCAATGCCTTTTTCGCCAGGTTGTGCATATCTGGGGGTTTGCATAGTGGGGCTTTTAAAATGCCAGTTGCCCAAACCACCTCTTCCGCCTTGCAGTAGTATTTCAGTTTGATTGTGCTCGGTTATTTCAAACATTTTTATACCCGTTTCGGCGTTAAAGGCTACAGTTCCAAGGGGCACCTCAATGGTTACATCTTTCCCATCGGCACCAGTACTTCGGCTTTTGCTGCCAGAACCTCCGTGACCAGCAAAAATATGCCGTTTATACTTGAGATGAATAAGCGTCCAAAGTTGGTCGTTACCCTTTAGGTAAACATGCCCTCCACGACCACCATCACCACCATCGGGTCCGCCCTTTGGGACATATTTTTCCCTGTGAAGGTGGGTGCTACCTGCTCCGCCATTACCAGAGCGACAAAATATTTTTACGTAATCAACAAAATTGGAAGTTGCCATTTATAACGGTTTCATTATGTGAAAAGTGGTGCATTTTATGCACGAGCCTTTCGGTTTTACAAGGCTTTGCTTTAGCACCCAATTTGCTACTTATTTATATGTGGCGGTGAACAAAGTCCCTATGGGAAAGATTCTTCAAATATAGTAATCTTCATTCGATTGATAGCTTATAGCTTTATTGTTTTTTCTGAACCTAAAATCAAGCAATAAATGCAACTTTTAGGAATGTGGTGTTTATGATAACATTTTCTTAGAAGAAAGAGAGAAAATAATTCCATTTTTAGCATTTAACCAAATTTCTAATTTTAGTTTCATTGTTGTTCGATTAAAAAAATTACATTAATGCAGAAACCTTGCTTTTACTGGTAAAATCACCCATATCTAATATCCGGGGCTTTGC
>CALGIR010000083.1 GCA_937915475.1 uncultured Bacteroidales bacterium | reverse complement strand
AACCTCTGCTCCTGTTATTGTTATGAACGAAATTTTCTCTAAAGGTACTGATCTTGATCCTGATTGGGTAGAGCTATACAACACTTCGGCAGAAGAGGTGAACATTAGCGGATACAAAATATACGACAGCGGCGGATTTTCTGGCTCAAAACCAAAAATGACTATTCCTGAGGGTACTACCATTGCAGCAAACAGCTATTTTGTAATTGTTGTCGATACTGAGGACGAGGCTGGTTTTGGTCTAAGCGGTAGCGGAGAGGATGTATGGCTAGAAGATGCCGATGATAATGTGATTGATTTTGCTGCATTCCCTGCACTTGAAGAAACCCAATCGTTCGGTAGATTTGAAGATGGGGCCTACAGCTGGGAAATACTTAACACCATAACCAAAGGCGCTGCTAACGCTCAATAATGCCTTCTTTTACAAAACGCGTAGTTAAATTTTAGTGGGCTAACAGCTAGGGGTGTACCTAGATTAGAGCTAACAAGTACACCCCTAGTATTTTTTCAAATCGAAGTAATCCATCAACAATTAACATTTAAAACATGAGTAAAGAAGAGCTAAAAATTGGCGAAATATCGAAGCCTCGTTTTGAGTTCAGATCATTTGGACAAGATTTTAAAGAGGCTCTACATCGAATGGCACGACTATCAGTCCCTGTTCCAGAAAAGGTTTGGGAAAGGTATTCCGAAGAGATATACATCATCTCCAGAACTAATAATATTAATAACACCAAAATTCGCGACGGGAAAATTGACATAAAAACATTTGTTCAAGCCGTTGATGGCCTTGAACAATGGAATCCCCTTATGAAGGGAGAATTTCCAATAAAAACGTCAATACTTGAAAAGGAAGTATTCCCCGCATTTCAAGTTTCCATTAAGGAGTTGGAAGATAAGGATTACACCTACAATGAATTCATGAACATGGTTAAATCACATCCCGATTTACAAGCTGTGCGAGTTAACAAAAAACGCTATGGCTATATGGTAAACAATACAATTTGTGAATTTGGCTATGTATGGGTAAACGGGGCTCGCATATCAACAGTAAACTCCGAATCGACCGAAATTGAGGATATCAAAAAAACCATTAAAGACCTTGGCCTTGAGGGCGTTGAAAATATAAACTACCTACAGGCAATAAAGCGTGTAATTGGAATGATTGATAAACCTTTAGCAAACGAATAACCATGGCACAGGAAATTGAACGAAAATTTTTAGTAAAAGGTGATTTCAAACCTTTTGCCGTTAAGCAAACTCGCATAACTCAAGGTTACCTTTCATCCGTACCCGAACGTACTGTAAGGGTTCGCATTAAGGGCGACAAGGGGTTTATTACAATTAAAGGTATTGGCAATCAATCGGGAGCATCACGCTACGAGTGGGAAAAGGAAATACCCGTTGATGAGGTAAAAGAGCTTCTGAAAATTTGTGAGCCTGGGGTTATCGATAAAACTCGTCATCTAGTAAAAGCTGGCAATCACACATACGAGGTTGACGAGTTTTTTGGTGAAAACCAAGGACTAGTTGTTGCTGAAATTGAGCTTAACTCTGAGGCAGAAAAATTTGAAAAGCCCAATTGGATTGGCAATGAAGTAACTGGCGATGCCAAGTACTACAACTCAATGCTCATGAAAAATCCATTTACTAAATGGTAACAGCATTATTGTAATAAGGCAAAAAACTACGACAAACAAATTAAAATAGAATATGGGATAAATGCTATTGTTTTATCCCATATTTACATTGCAGTACTAATTACGAACAAAGAGTAATCTCGGAATAATTCAATTTTACTATGAGTTTAGATAGCAAGAAAAATGTAGAAAATGGTGATAATGGTAACAACCATTTTGATCCGTTAGACATGCATAACTATCGCATTGAAAAGTTACCAAAAAGGGATAAATCAAATTTTGAGAAATGGCTTGGTATTGCTGGCATACCTTTGTCCATATTGGTTTTTATTCTTTTTGCATTTGTAATTGATCTCCCTTTTTTACAAAACTTAAATCCTGAGAGCTTAGCAGAGAAAGCCCATACAGAATTCATCCGCATTGGGGCACAGGCGTTTACCCAAAACAATGCGTATATGCTGGCCATTTTTCTTGCATCAATTATCCTTTGGATGACCCAAGCCATTCCCAACTACCAAACCTCTCTAATACTAATAATATCTCTAGTGTTAACTGGGGTTCTTCCCGAACGAGAAGCGTATGCTCAACTGGGACATCCGGTAATGTGGCTCAATATCATGTCGTTTGTACTGGCCAGTATGCTTGTTGAAACTGGAGTAGCCAAACGTTTTGCCCTCTGGTTTATCCTAAGGTTTGGTAAAAATGCTGGCACTATTTTTCTTAGCTTCATTGTCATAAACCTAATCCTATCGGCATTTATTTCTGCCACAACAGCAAAGGCAGCAATTCTTCTCCCAATATTCATGGTAATAGCAGCCATTTATGGAGTAAGACAAGGGAAAAACAGAAATAATTTTGGTAGAAGTATCGTACTTCAAAACTTACTAAATATTAACATTGGTGCTGGTGCCTTTGTAACAGGTTCGGGTGCAAACCTTTTAGCCGCAGCTTTAATTGGGGGTGCAGTTGGTGGTTCAGTATATTTCTCCGATTGGCTTTTTGCCATGTTTCCAATTATGGTTGGGCTAATGCTAATTGGCTACATTTTAGCCATGAAAGTCTTTTTCCCCCTATCGCCCGAAGAAAGGCTCCCGCAAATTGAAGGCGGAATGGAAAGGCTTAAAACCGAATATGAAAAACTTGGTAAAATAGATGTACAAGAAATTAAAGCAATAATAATTTTTGTAACAATTTTAGCCTTTTGGGCTACCGATAGGGTTCATGGCATTAGCGCTACAGCAGTTGCCTTTGTGGGAGCAATTGTAGGACTACTACCTAGAATTGGAATTATTAAGTGGAACGATGTTGATATTCCTTGGCATCTCCTACTATTCTCAGCAGGTGCATATACTCTCGGGGCTGGTCTAAGCATTACCGATCTTCCTTCAATTAGCGTAAATGCATTTTTTGATAACATTGGAATTGGCGACCAAACACAGTTCTGGAAACTATACTTACTGCTAACAGGTGTTATGGTTTTTAGCGCATTAGTTTTTCAATCGAAAACAATGCGTACCATGATCTTCATACCAATTGCAATAGGAGTTGCCAATAGGTTTGGCTTTAGCGTCATTAGCCTAGCTCTCCCAACCGCTTTTATGATTGAGCACGTCTACGTATTGCCATTTAACAGTAAGCCTGCCGCTCTTCTTTACGAAACCGATCAGTACAGCCTTACCGATGCTTTTAAGTTTGGGTTTACCTTAATGGTAATTGCATGGATACTTAATATTGTGGCCGGTGAAACCTGGTTTCGCTTTCTTGGAATAACTCCTGATGGGGTTTTTGGGTTATTTTAAACAATGCTTTAGGTTAGGAATAAACAGTATGATATTTTGAGAGACCTAGCAAAACGCCTTTAATGTACTGGTATTCTATCGCATAGTATTTCTATAGAATACTGAAGTTTGAATTTTGATTCTTATTAATGTTAGTTTTTACAGCAAAACAAATCGAGTTAACTGCCACATAACCTAAAGCGTTTTAATATTGTTTTTAGCATAATAGGAGGGTTAAACTTTAGCTTATTATTGCCAAAAGATAAACTTGGTTTTTGTTTTATAAAGATTAAACCACGAATAAACATACTGATAACATAGACTACCGCTTTACTAAATGACATTGAAATGAAGGAATTTGCATACTACAAAAGTTTTAATCTTGCCACAAAATTTAATATCATTTTTGGTTCGTTCCTTCTCTTTGCGCTTATTGCCCTGTATTTTATGTACAGAAGTCAGATTAATAAAACTTTTGAAGACACCCACACTTTCATGACCGAGAGCATGGGTGATATTGCTGAAATGATGAGCATTACCGAGAAATTCTCGAATAGCATGGGGTTTAGCGATGAAGATTATAAAGTATTAAAACCTTTTTTTGAAAAAAAAACTTTCTACGAAACGGGCTATCCTTTTCTAGTAACTAGGTCGGGCGACTACCTTATTCATCCTTTTAAGG